>JAEXTI010000485.1 GCA_023406965.1 Chloroflexota bacterium | reverse complement strand
CCCTGGCTGGAGCGTGTCCTGGCGGAAAAACCGCCTGCAAAAGCCTCACCCGAGGAAGTGCGCGCCGCCGAGGTGACTATCCTCAACAGCCTCAATGACCTGATCACCTACGCTGTGGACCCTTCCATCTACGATCGTCTACCCTTTACGGCGTGGGACGATCGCGAGTTGCTCGACCTGGTCGATTTCCGCGGGCAGATCGTGTTGGATATCGGCGCGGGGCCGGGCCGCCTGGCCCTGGTGGCTGCCGAAGCCGGAGCCGCCGCCGTTTACGCTGTCGAACCGGTAGAGAACCTGCGCCGCTTCCTGCTGGAGAAAGCCCATTCTCGCGGCTTGAACAACCTCTACGCCGTAGACGGCCTGCTCACTGCCATCCCCTTTGCCGGCGGATTTGCCGGCGTAGTGATGGGCGGGCACGTCTTCGGTGACGATCCCACGGCTGAATTGGCCGAGCTTGAGCGCGTTACCTGCCCCGGCGGGACTGTGATTCTCATGCCCGGTAACAACGACGTGGATAATGAGCAGCATGCCTTCCTGCTGGCGCACGGATTTCAGTGGGCGCGCTTCCCCGAGCCGCCCGACTTCGTGCGCAAATACTGGAAGACCATGCCATGAGGTAAATCTAAAACCCGACAGGTTTCGGAAAACCTGTCGGGTTTTCTTTAGTGGCGTAGGTCGGATTGAGCGGTTCGCAACTCACCACTTTCTTCCCTAACAAAAGCGAAATCCGACATCTCATGGGGGGATGTCGGATTTCGGGCAAACAGAACGCTTAAAACGACTCGCCGGGCACACTAGTTTCTATCACCCGCCCTCAATCCGACCTACCCTCCTAATCATCGTCTTGCGGGATAGAAACACAAACATCCTTATACACATAGATCGTCACCTCGGTAGTGAAATTCACATTTTTCTCCGGAAACCAATTGGCAACACATTCAAGCAGCTCGACCACACCCGTAAACACCAGCAAACTGCCCCGCCGATCAGCCCCGTGTGTGCACAGGGTGCTGGCTGTTGCACAGGTTGTTGTCCGGTTTGTTGAACCATCACCAGCCCGGTCTGAGGCGGAATCGCCCGTACCCACTGCGATCCGCGCAGCACAAGCCAGTTCCCGGTGTGCTCCTGCATCATCCACTGCCGCCCTGCCCCATCCGTCACCCGCAAGTTCGCCAGCACAACCCGGTAAGATTCTTGATTAATCAGGCCGGCTTTCCACTTTTGTTCCAATATCGAAAACTTATCTTGCGCTTCCTGGAAATTCATAACCCCTCCCACACCGACATTCATTCCCACAAAATCGGCTCTCTGGGAGTTGCCTTGGTAGGGTCCGCATTTTGGGGGGGGAAGGCGGCGAAGCCACCTTCACCCCCCCCCAAAAAAAATGCGGGTCTCACCACGCCGATTCCCAATGAGTCTCAAATTCATCATAGCATATCGGATTCGTCAAAATACTTTACGAAACGATTAGTAATGAAATTGTAATATTTCTCCTGGGCCCACCGATTTCACCCTCTCCAGCCCCGCAATGGGGTAAAATTTTTGGAACTGTTCAAATTAATATCAGTTCGGGTTAGGGAAAAGAAGCCGCTCGATCTACCTCAAAAAGCGAATTATCCCGAACTCGATACTGTTGGCGAACATCAGGCAGGCAGTAAAAGGAGTGTAAAACGAGAATGGCGGGTCGAAGCGAGAGGAATCTCGTTGAGCCAATCATTCAACCGCTTGATGTTCGTCGCAACTGCAATTGCCACGTTCTGTAAGTGAGTCTTTGCTTGACCCACATACCGAGTGCGACGGAGATCACTACTACGGATCGCCTGAGAGAGCGTGCCCTCTATTCCGCTCCGTTTGCTGTAAAGACGTTTGAAGTCGTCCGTCTGCTGTCGTTCTCGTGCCGCCTGAAGGGTTTGGTGCCGTCCTTCTGCCCGCAAGACTAAGCTACGACCTGTGTTTTTAGCCTTTGAGCAGCGCGCACGAACCGGGCAATCAAGACAGGTTTTCGCATCAAACCGAATCTGCACAATCGGTTCCCCTTGGCTGTCCTTTTGGGTTTGCCAGTGGGTACTCTTCCGCCCTTGTGGACAGGTGGCCGATTGCGATTGCCAATCCACCTGAAACTGACTGGCATCCAAGGCACCCGGTGTACGGGATTGCCAACTCGGGTCCACATGCACCGGGCCAATCAAATCGATCGCATGTTTTTCTTGGCTGTCTAAAATGAGCTTGGCGCTTACATAGCCCGCATCCACCAGATGTTGGCTGGGTGCCAGTTGGCTTTTCACCAATTCTTCTTGGATTTCTGCAGTGACTTCGTTATCCTGCTCGATGGCTGGCCGTGTTTCGACCTGTGTAATGAGGTGTGGCTTTTCTTCATCACAGGTTTCGGTTAAATGAACTTTGTATCCGACCCAATAAATATCCCGCTTCCTGCCATAGCGGGCGTCTGGATCAAAAGGGGAGCGGATCCACTCCCCAACCGGCGGCATTTCTTTCATTTCCCGATGCCGAATCTGCCCTGCTTCAACAAGATACTGCTGCTCCCACACCTGTTTGAGGATTTTCACGGCTGGAACTTCTTTCAGCCAGGATACATCTTTCGCTTGTTCGATCGCTTCGAGCAGTTCTTGTCCATCTTGCCCGATGACTTTTAGCAACGCTTTCCGTTCGCTTTTCTCTTTCGGTAAGCGATATTCGTCCACCCGTTGTCCGTAACGATCTACCCATTCAGGCTTTAGTTGCCCACGCAACCAATCGGAGGCAACGGTTGCCAGGATGTTCAGGGTGTGTCGCAGCGTTTCTCCGACAACTTCGAGTTGATCCAACTCACGCACAGCGGCTAGCACATGGGTTGAGTCTGTGCGCTGCTGCCCTCGGACCTTGATCCAGCCTTTTTCTTTGAAAATCTTCAAGATTTCATCCAACAACAGTTGGCTTTTCTTATGTTCAACCAGCCGAGCACGGAACTCACTTAAGATCGAGTAGTGAAAGCCAGGATCAGTGAGTTCTAAACAAAGTGCGTATTTCCAATCCAATCTGGCCCGTACCGCATCTGCGGCCTGGCGGTCACTCAGGTTCTCCGCAAATTGCATCACCGTGACCAGCGCCAAGCGCCAAGGACTCCACCCAGGTTGTCCTTCGTCTGAATATAGGTCAACAAACAGTTCGTCTGTATAGATGCTGCCTAGTTCTTCCCGCATTTGCATGTACAAATTGGCTTTTGGAAAGGCTGCCTCTGCTACTGTTTTTGTCATTTCTGGTACTGGCGGAATGGCATTCGGTTTGAGGGTCATCGTTTTCCTTTCTCCCTTCATCCCCTTCGCTTTCCACCATTATAATTTCTTTGCCCTGTTTAGTTCGCCAACAGTATCG
>JAEXTI010000442.1 GCA_023406965.1 Chloroflexota bacterium | reverse complement strand
GGATGTACAAATCCAGGTTGCCCTGGGCATCAAAAACGGCCAGGTCGTCGCCTTGGACGGTGTAGCGGAAGGCAGCCATGCCGCCGTTGGCCAGCGGCCAAACGTCATCAAAGCCGTCGCCGCCTTCAGCCAGCCACTCTTCAATGAATGTGCCATCGGGCTGGTAACGCAGCAAGTGTCCGGATTGGGCGATGAACAGGCTGCCGTCCTGCCCCACTGCCAGGGCATTGGTGTAGCCTTTGGTTTGGGTGTTCCATTGGGTGACGAAGTTGCCCTGCGCGTCGAACACCTGAATGCGCCCACCTTCGTAGTCGGTGGCGTAAATGGTACCATCAGGGGCCTGGGCTACGCTGCGAAGATCTTCGAAGCAGCCGCCGCACACGCCTTCTTTACCGACGCGCAAGGCGAGGGGGGCGAAGCTGGGGTCCTGGGTGGGGAGCGGTGTGGCGAGTGCGACCTCGGTGCTGACGGCGACGATGGCATTACTAGCCACATCGGATGCCTGATTGACCGCGAAGAGGACGATTCCTATGGTGAACAAGGTAGTTAACAAGATAAACGCCAACAGGCAGCCCACAAAACGCTTTACCTGGCGGGTGGATTGTGGGTTGGGGGGAATGGCAGGTTGGGAAGGCCCCGAAGGGGTTCCGAGGGTGGCCTGCATGAGCTCAACGGCGTCCTTGGCTTCTTTTAAGCCCACGTTGGTCATTTCACGGTAGATTTTGATGGCTTCGATTTTGTTGCCTGCCCGCAAGGCTTCTTGTAAGCGTGCCCCTTGCACCCCAGAGGTTTCTCCAAAGGTGACGGAGGTTGTGCCGAAAGAGACTGTTCCGGGGCGTTGAAAGCGGACGATTTTGCCGTCCATCAAATCTTCGACCATGTTTTTGGCTTGCGCAAGGTCTACATTGTAGAGCTGGCGGAAGATTTTGATGGCCTCAATCTTGTTGCCTTCCAGCATGGCGTTGCGCATCGCCTGGATCTTTTCCGGGTCACCAGTGAGGGAGGCCAGGTTGAGTTCGATCCATTCATCCTCGTCGCCGTCGCGCAGATCGCGTGGAACGATGACCGAGTTGGAGCAGTAGGGGCAGCGAATGGTGGCGCCAGGGTTGGCGGGCACATCGAGGGGCGCTCCGCATTTTGGGCATTGGAAAGAGGCAGACATACGTTTCCTCCGGGTCAGTCAGCCAGGATCAAACGGGTGCGTTCAACTCTTGCCTGGGACGGGTCGAGGCCCAGGACGGAAAGGACTTCTTCGGGGCGGGCCGTGGCGCCTTCGCGGGCCGAGAGGCGCATGAACAAGCTTCCGTCGGAGCACAACTCGATGGACTCTACTAAGGCACGCAAATCGTACTGCTTGCCGCGCCGCTCGCGGAGGATGCTTTCGGCGTTCAAAAACTCGGAAACATCGGATTCGGTTACGACGACGGGCGCTTCAAACTGTTCTTGCCCGGCCAGCGGCTCGCCGAAAGGGAACACGGCTTCATATTCGGCCACGCGCACCAGCGTTTGTAAAGCTGGCAGAGAGAGAGGCACCTCTTCCACGCAATCAATGGTCAGGCCGGGCGGAGCGGCTTCTTGCAAGTCGGAGCCGATTTTAGGCGTGGGCAGGGGCTCGTTCAACCAGATGTCGGCTAGCTCGCAGCGCGAGGTGAAACCCAGGGGCAGCGGGGAGGCCATGTGGAAGCGGGGGTGCGGGCTGAAGCCCTGGCTGTAAGCCACGGGCAGGCCCGAGCGGCGGAAGGTGCGTTCCCAGACCAGTTGCAGGTCCAGCAGGCTGACGTAGCGCATTTCGGGGCCGCGGGTATAGGAAACGCGGTAGCGGGTGAGGGTGGGAGAAGGCTGGGCCATCAGGCAACCTCCACTTTGACAGCACGGCGGCGTTTGACGGGCGGGCACTTCCAGGCGTCGATAGGCAGCTCAGCGCGCAGGTCGTTGAAGTTGGGCAGGATGCCGCAGGCAAAGCAACCGTCGCGGCAATCTTCGCGCAGCTCGCCGGATTGGCTACGGCGGAATTCTTCCTTGAGGTAATCGATGCGCACACCGCTGCTGATGTGCTGCCAGGGCAGGACTTCCTCCAGGTCGCGGGCACGGTGGCTGTAAGAGAAGGGGTCGAGACCGCAATCGGCGAAGGCTTGCAGCCAGCGCTGGTAGTCGTAGTGCTCTTGCCAGGCGTCGAATTTTGCTCCAAGCTGCCAGGCGCGATGAATGACCTGGGCAGTACGCCGGTCGCCGCGGGAAAGCCAGGCTTCGAGGAAAGTGATCTCGGGCTTGACCCAACTGACTTTGAAGCCGGGGTTGCGCAGGCCGTCGCGGAGCAGATTTTGCTTGGCGCGAATCTGTTCGGGCGAATCGCAAGCCACCCATTGGAAGGGGGTGTGGGGTTTGGGGATGAAGGTGCTGACCCCGGCGCTGACTTTGGCGCGCCCGCCTACATGCCGGCGGCCAATTGCCAGAACGGTCTTGCAGGTGTCGATGATGGCCTGCACATCTTCGAGGGTTTCTTCGGGATGGCCGATCATGAAGTACAGCTTGACGCTGTTCCAACCTCGCGAGAAAACGGCTTCGACCGTTTCCATGAGTTGAGCCTTGCTGATGGGTTTGTTGATGATCTGGCGCATGCGCTCGGTGGCGGCTTCGGGAGCCAGGGTGAAGCCTCCGCCGGGTTTGAGTTCTTTGAGGCGGTCCATGAGGTCGACGGAGAAGGACTCGATGCGCAGGGAGGGTAGGGAGACGGAGAGCTTACGGCTGGCGAGGCGTTCTGTGACAGCATCGGCCAGTTCCTGAATATGCGTATAGTCCGAAGAGGCCAGGGAGAGCAGACCAATTTCTTCGTAGCCGGTATGTGTCAGGGCGTCTTCGACGGCGGCGAGGATTTCTTCTACCGAGCGCTCGCGCACGGGGCGGTTAATCATGCCGGCCTGACAGAAGCGGCAACCGCGGGTGCAGCCGCGCATGATCTCGATGGCGATGCGGTTGTGGACAATGTCGATGGAGGGAACCAGCAGGCGGGTGACCGGAGGGGGCAATTCTCCTACCACGCGCTTGGTGACCGCCTGGGGGGCGGTGGGATGGGTGGCGCGGATGGCGGTAATGATGCCGTTGGCATCCTGCTCCACCGCGTAGAGGCGCGGGACGTAGACGCCCGGTACAGCCGCCAGGCGAGGCCAGAGACCATCGCGGGTTTCACCGGAGACTTTCCAGGCTTGGTGCGCTTCAATGATCTCATGGATCACCTCTTCGCCCTCGCCAATGGCAAAGGCATCGACAAAAGCGCTCATGGGCTCGGGGTTGAAGGCGGCGTGCCCGCCGGCGATGACCAGAGGGTGGTCGTCGTCGCGTTCCTCGGCCAGCACAGGCAGGCCAGTCAGGTCGAGGATGGTGAGGACGTTGGTATAGAGCGACTCGTAGGGCAGGGAGAAGGCCAGGATGTCAAACTGGGCCAGGGGGTGCTTGCTTTCCAGGCTGAAGAGGGGAATGCCCGCGGCGCGCATTTCGGCTTCCATGTCGGTCCAGGGGCAGTAGGCGCGTTCGGCTAAAGCGTCGGAGCGCTTGTTGACTTCATCGTATAGAATGGCCATGCCCAGGTTGGGCAGGCCGAGGTCGTACAACTCAGGAAAGATGAGGGCCAGATGGGTGGAGACGGAATCCCAGGGTTTGACGACCTGGTTTAACTCGCCGCCCACATAGCGGCCGGGTTTCATCACGCGCAAGAGGATTCGGTCCAGGCGCGCTTCAATTTGTTGGGGAGTCAGCATCAATAAATTCCTTTGTAAGTGCCGCCATCTACACTGAGCATGACACCGGTAAGGTAGGAGGCGGCGGGTGAGAGCAGGAAGACGGCAGCGCGGGCAAACTCATCAGGAGTAGCCATGCGACCCAGAGGAGCATCCTGGTTTTGCCGCTGAAATTCTTCGGCGAGGGTGGTGCCGTTGGATTGGGCGCGGGCGCCAAGAAGCTCGGTGACGCGCTCTGTTTCGGTCCAGGAGGGCAGGATGGAGTTGAAGCGAATGCCCTGGGCTCCCAACTCGAGGGACAGGCTTTTGGTGAGGCCCACGGCTGCGCCTCGGACACTATTGGAGAGGATGAGGTTGGGGATGGGCTGTTTGACCGAGACGGAGGTGACCGTGAGAACCGAAGGGGTGATGGAACTGCGCAGAGCCGGTAAGGCAGCGCGGATGAGACGCACGTGGACCATGAGACACAGGTC
>JAEXTI010000359.1 GCA_023406965.1 Chloroflexota bacterium | reverse complement strand
TGAGATTCGAGCAGGGCCGATCAATGAAGCAAGAAGTGAAACAACCATGAGGAGTGTGATGGAAGGGTTCACTAGTTTGTCCGCCTTTTATTTTGTAAATGGGAAATTCTCTGTTGGTAATTTTAGTGAAAGCACCCTTGAAGTCAAATATTTTTTAGCAACAATTCCATGTCTGTCCACATAAGAGCTTTTTTCCACAAATTGGTTTATGTACTGAGATTTGGTTCAATACAGCGCAAAATGCTGACTTTTAAGCCAACTTATTCCGAATTTCGCACAATTCGCTTTGTGCGCCGCCTTCCCTCCAAATCCCGTCGCAAAACCGGGATCGGAGCCCGTTTAAGCCCCAAAAAACGCGGCGCACAAATATTTCTTAGCCCTCTTCCCCCATGTACACTGCCTCCAGCGCCTTGAACAGCTTGCCGTGATTGGGCACCTTCAGGTGCAGCAGCTCATGCACAATCACTTTTCGCCTGAAGGCCGCCGGCTGTTCCAGCAAGCCGGTATCAAAGGTCAGGTTGCCCTTGCTCGAACAACTGGCCCACTTGCGTTTCATTGGGCGCAAGGTGATCGATTGCGGCTCGACCTCCATGCGCGCTGCCATTGCCCGCACCTCGGCCTTGAACAGTTCGCCCGGCACCGATTCTTCCAGAGAGGGCAGCAAATCCTTGCCGATTCGCCCTTTTTCGTCAACTTCAACCATTAAGCGCTTCTCCCAGCCTGGCCGGCCATGCGCACGATTTGATCCACCAGCGTCTTCAATTCCTCGATGTTGGGCATCTTGCCTTTTTCGTGGTTGCGTTTGAGCAGCACTTTATACAACTCCTGCTTCACCTGCCGCTCCTGGGCCTCACTGGTGCGGAAGTGCGGGTAACGCACAAACACCTCGGCCATCGATACCGCCTGCTCTTCGGGATCGCTCTTTTGGGCTTTGCGCAGCAGGAAGTAAATGGAGAACGCGATCGGCAGCATGTTCTTCTCTTCGCGCTCGCGCTCGGTTTGAACCGTTTCGCTGATCAGCTCTTCCAGCCGCCGCAGGGCTTCCTGGGTCTCAATTTGCCGCTGCTGGTAGGCCTGGGCAATCGCTTCGGCGCGCTCTCCGATGGAAATCAGGTAGGGGGCCTGCCCCATCTTTTGTTCGACCATCTCCGAAATGCTCTTGAGCAGGTTGAAGACTTTGACCGTGGCGGGCTTGTCCTCGCCGCTCAGCCGCTCCAGCAGGTTCTCGTTGATCTCGTAAACGTCCAGGCTCTCCTGGATCATGCCGCTCTGGGTGTGCTTCTGCACCAGTTCGGCGGTTTTGCGGGTCAGTTCGTGGTCGATGATCACGCCATCGTAAGCCGAGCGCAGCAGGGCGTACATGCGCGCCACCTGATTGTAGCGGTCAAGGTAAGGGCGCAGGTCCGCGTCCGGCGAGATGATGTCGTAAAGCGTTTCCAGTTCCTTGAAGAAACGGTAGAAGGTGTGGCGCAGCTCTTCGTCCCGGAAATGATCCAGAATCTTCTCCAAAACCTTGTCAGGCGTATCGTACGCCCCCAACAAGGACAGGTACTCCGTGCCGGCCTGCTCCATGTTGGCATAGAACCGCTCTTTGAGTTTGTCCAGGTCGGACAGCGTGCCGGTCACATCCTTGCTGTCAAAGGCCAGGGCCTGTTCCAGCTTCTCAAAGATGCCCACAAAATCCAGCACAAAGCCCGCCGGCTTGGGATGATGGTGCTCGTCCTCATAGGGCCGGTTGACGCGGGCAATGGCCTGCAGCAAGACGTGGTCGCGCATGGGCTTGTCCAGGTACATGCAGTACAGCACGGGCGCGTCAAAGCCGGTGAGCAGCTTTTCGGTGACGATCAAGATCTTGGGTAGTTTTTCGGGGGCGCGGAAATCCTTGCGAAGCTGCTTCTCGGCCTCGGCGGAGATATGATAACGCTGCAGTTCATCGTTGTCATTGTGCGCCGGGCTGTAAACCACCTCGGAATACTCGGCGGGCAGGTAGCGATCCAGGAAGGCCTTGTAACGCGCGCAGGCCTCCCGGTCTACTGCCACCAGGAAAGCCTTGTAGCCCATCGGTTCCACCACCTGGCGGTAATGTTCGGCCACATACGCGGCGATGCGGTTCATGCGGTCGTCGTTCTTGAGCATGTTGCGCAAGGTGACGGCTTTCTCCAGGATGCGGTTCAGCTCCTCGATGTCGCTCACCCCTTCGGCTTCGTGCAGGCTGAGGAATTCCCGCTCCAGCGTCTCGCGGTCCACGCGCAGCTCGTTGGGCGCCAGCGTGTAGTGCAGCGGAACGGTAGTGCCGTCGCTGATGCTTTCCTGGATGCTGTACTTGTCCAGGTAGCCCTTTGGATCATCGCCGCCGAACACTTTGAAGGTGCCTTCGCCTTTGGCCGTGCGGTCGATGGGCGTGCCCGTGAAGCCGATGTAGGTGGCGTTGGGCAGCGCGCCCATCAAGTAATTACCCAAATCACCGCCGGTGGTGCGGTGGGCTTCGTCCACCAGCACAATGAAGTTCTCGCGCAGGTTGACGCCGGCGGGGATGTCGTCGAACTTGTGAATCATGCTCACGATCAAGCCGCGGCGGTCTTCTTTGAGCAGTTGGTACAATGTGCGCTTTGAATCGGCCACCACCACGTGCTCAAAGCCGGCGGCGGTCAGGTTGCCAAAGAGCTGCGACTCAAGCTCGTTGCGGTCCACCAGCATGAGCACGGTGGGGTTTTCGAACTGGCGGGTTTCAAGCAGCTTCTTGGCAATGGTGATCATGGTGAAGGTCTTGCCCGAGCCTTGCGTGTGCCAGACCAGGCCGCGCCGCTTATGCGTGTCGGCGGCCCGTTGCACCACGCGCTCCACGGCGCGCATTTGATGCGGGCGCAGGATGATCTTGTTGAGGGTGTCGTCCTGGCGGGTGAAGAGCACGAAATCCCACAACACCCGCGTCAAACGCTGCGGCGCCACAAAGGTTTTCACCAGTGTCTCAAAGTCGGCGCCGGCCTGCTCGTCCTTCCAGTTATACAGGTTCTTGCGCGACAGGTTCCAGGTCGGCCCGTAATAAAAATGCACCAGGTGGGTCAGGTTGAATAATTGGATGAGAGCCAGCAGCTCCGGCCCCTCGCGGTGATAGCGCCGCACCTGGTCCAGCGCTTCGGCGATGCCCTCCAGCTTGGTGGCCGATTTGGTCTCGACCAACAGCACCGGGATGCCGTTGATGAAGAAAGCCGCGTCCAGGCGGATGCGGTGCGTGCCGTTGGTGTAACTCAGCTCGTCGGTGACGTGGAAGGTGTTGGCCTGCCATTCCAGCGGCTCGAGCAGGCGCACGTTGCGCTCGCGGCGCTCTTCGGGCACGAAGACCGTTTTCAGCCCGCGCAGGTATTCCCATGCTTCCAGGTTGCCCTCGATGCGCGGCAGGACGTGCTCCAGGCCGCGGCGCAGATCTTCGGCGCGGTGCGCGTTCACCGTTTGGGGATTGAGCGCCTGGGCCTGGCGCGAGAACACGTCGCCCAGCAGCATGCGCTCTTCGCCGCCGCGCAGGCGCATGGCATCATCTGGCGAAAGATAAGTCCAGCCCGCTTCTCGGGCATAGCGGATCAATGGATTTTGTACCGCGGAACGTTCACCCCCAATGCGCATGGTCACCTCTCTGGAACCGGGCTGATAATGCGAGAACGATTGAGCTGCTCCACCAACCGGTGCACGGTGGTGGATGGGTCGTCGTGGAAAGGATCGGGCGGGTTGTAACTTTCTAACAACTGCCGGGCGCGCTCGATGGCTTGCGATTGAAGCCCTAACAATTCATTGTACAACCGCGGACTGTTTTTTTGATAGCCGTGGCCCAGGTGTTTTTCCAGGCGCTGAATATACTGCGCCCGGTGCAGCGCTCCGCTCACAGCCTGGAAGTGCAGCAAATACCACAGCTCAAACGCCTGGTTGGAATAGGCCACCTCAATGTGATTGGAGCCGGCCAGTTGCAGGGCGCGGTTGAAGTCGGCGGCGGGGGTATCGTCGCAATCGAACACGCACCACACCTGGTCAAACGGCTGCTCGCTTTGTTCGCGCAAGCGGAGGGCGGTTTCTACGACCCTGCTGGGGTTGCGCGGCGCGGAGACGGTGCGAATGACCAGGCGCGGGTTGCGGAAGGCGTCAAAATAGTTCGGTTCGGTCTGCTCGCCCTGGCAAATGATGAGAAAACGCTTTTGAATGGGCCGGCGGTTGACGGCCCGGTCCATGTAGGGGCGTTTGCGCGGGCGGCGGGCAGCAGCGCTCACTCCTCTTCCTCCGGCAGAACCTGGCGTACGTCGCCCAGATAGGGGATGGCCCCGTATTTCCCTTCGATGTAATCGCGCTCAAAGGAGGCGTCGTTGCGCACCTGCAGCTCGGCCAATGAATACAGGTGCGTGGCCCCGCGCGGATCCTTTTCGGTGAACCAGATTTGATCGCGGCGGAAACGCCGGTTGGTGAGCAGGTTGGTGTCGTGGGTGGTGAACACCAACTGGGCGTTGTGGGGGTTGGTCTGCGGCGATTGGAACATGCGCACGATCTCCAGGGTGATGAGGGGGTGCAGGCGCGCCTCCATCTCATCCACCACCAGAACGCGCCCATTCTCCAGCGCAGACAACACCGGGCCGGAGAGGAAGAACAGCTT
>JAEXTI010000348.1 GCA_023406965.1 Chloroflexota bacterium | reverse complement strand
TGGGTAAGGCTGTCGGCGCCGATTACAAGCAAACCACTACGCTTTCCTTTACAGCCGCCTCAAACAACTTTGAACTGGCCATCGCCGTGGCGGTAGCGGTCTTCGGACTCAATTCCGGGCAGGCTTTTGCCGCGGTCATCGGCCCCTTGGTCGAAGTGCCGGTGATGATTGGCCTGGTTAATGTGGCCTTCTGGCTGCAAAAGCGGCTATACAAGAGTCAGGTCACCCCAGGCAAACCCGGCACAGAGGTTTGTTAATCATCCCCACAAGGGCTGCCTAGAGTTTTTCGGGCAGCCCTTGTCAATTAATATGAAGAAACACTCGATCATCACGCTGGAAACCGACAACCAGGGGCGGGTTGTTCTACCCCCCGAGTTGTCTGCTCGCTATGGGCTGGTCCCTGGGGCACAGGTTCGTCTGGAGGAAGATGCCACCGGTTTGCGCCTATCCCATTCCAGCCACAGCCTGGCGCGCGTGTACATCGAGCCGACCAATCAGTGCAACCTGAACTGTCGAACGTGCATGCGCCACGTCTGGAATGAATCGCCCGGTTGGATGAGCACAGAAACCTTCCAGTGCATACTGGAGGGCATTCAGGCTTTTCGGCCCACTCCCTCGGTTTTCTTTGGGGGTTACGGCGAGCCCCTGGCCCACCCGCGCATCACGGAGATGGTGGCGCAAGCCAGCGCGGTTGGGGCCGAGGTGGAATTGATCACCAATGGCATGTTGCTCTCGCCCGATATGACACGACGCCTCACCCAATCTGGGTTGAACCGTTTGTGGGTATCATTGGATGGCGCCAGCCCCAAAAGCTACGCCGATGTGCGCATGGGAGCCGCCCTGCCCAAAGTGATCGAGAATCTTGGCCACATGAAAGAACTGCGCGGCCCTTGGGGGGCAGTTGGCCCCCGCCTGGGCATCGCCTTCGTGGCCATGCGGCATAACATAGCCGATTTGCCCGAGGTGCTGCGCCTGGGCAAAAGTCTGGGAGCCGACCGGTTCTCGATCAGCAACGTCCTGCCCCACACCGCCGAACTGCGCGACGAGGTTCTTTATGCCCGTTCCTTCATTGAAAGCAACCATGTGCCTTCGGAATGGGTTCCGTTGATCGAATTGCCGCGCATGGAGATTAACCACCTGACCGGCGATGCGCTCATCAAGGCCTTGAAGAACCGGCACTCGCTTTCCGTAGCCCGTCAGGAAATCGGTTCCGGCGAGGACGTCTGCCCCTTTATTGAGAAAGCCTCGCTTTCCGTGCGTTGGGACGGGGCCGTCTCGCCCTGCCAGGCTCTGTTGCACGATCATGAAAGCTACCTGGACAATCACGTGCGCAAGTCCAGGGCCTTCTCTGTGGGCAACCTGGGTCAAAACACACTGGTTGAAATTTGGAACGCCCCGGATTACCTGGATCTGCGCGAGCGCCTGTTGCGCTTTGATTTCTCCCCCTGCGCCACCTGCAACAGTTGCGAGATGGCCGACTCCAATGAGGAAGATTGCTTTGGCAACCTGACCCCGACCTGCGGCGGCTGTTTGTGGGCGCAGGGGTTCATTCAATGCCCGTGAAGATCATAACGCCGCTATTATCATCCCGAATAAATACCCGGCCAGCGTTGCCATCACCGCCACCAGCGAGACATATATAGCCGTCTTCTTCTTGCCCATCACCCCGTTGAGCACCAGGATCGATTGCAGCGACAGCTCCGGATCGGCCAGCAGGTAAGCCAGCAGCGGCCCGCGGGCCATGCCCAGATCCAGGAACATCTTAGCAATAGGCACTTCCACCAGGGTTGGAAAGTACATGAACACACCAAAGATTACGCCCACCAGGTTGGCCCAGATGGTGTTCTCGCCGGCCAGGGTGCGCACCCAGGTCTCGGGGATGATCACCTTGACAATTCCGGCGGCAAACACGCCTACGATCAGCAAGGGGAAGATCTGCTTGACGAACTTCCACGTCTCCCAAATCCAACCGGCCAGTTCATCCTTGCTGAAGCTGCGCACTGCCACAATGCCCACCGTGATGAGCAACAGCACCACCCCGATGAAACGCCCGTTGAGGCCAATTACCAGAGAACCGACCTCTTCTTTGGGCGCGGCGATGAGGATGGTCAGGGCAATGAATCCGATGGCGGCATAGGTCCACCGGTTGAAGCCGTCAAAGATATTCTCAAAACCCTTCCACGCGGTAATGCCGATGACCACCAGCATGAGGATCAGCACCGCGCCCTGAAAGGTCAGGTTGAGGCCGGTCAACAAGCTGCCCAGGCCGCTGGAAAGATCAAAGGGCAGGGTGATGGAGGCAAAGACATTGGTAAACAGACCCACTTGCAAAGTACCCACGATGAGGATGGCCACCAGCAGCAGGAACAGCACCCACACGGCGGGTTTGACTTTCGCGGTCTGGTCAAAACCCCCGTTGTTCTCCATTTCAACGGCCCGGGCAGTTTCTTCTTTGCGGAAGATCCAGGCCATGATCAAGCCGATGAAGATACCAAACAGGATGGACAGCACCAGCCGGGCAATGGCAATATCGAAGCCAATGGTCGCTCCGGTATAGGTAATGGCTAGAATGTTAATGGCCGGGCCGACGAACAGGAAGGTGATGGCTGGGCCTAGCCCCGCGCCGCGCTTCCAGATTCCAGCAAACAACGGTAGGATGGTGCAAGAGCACACCGCCAGGATGAAGCCGCCAAAGGCCGAGGCCGGGTAGCTGATCCACTTGGATGCTTTCGGCCCCAGGAAGCGCGTGATGGCTTCCTTCGGGATCATGGTACTCATAAAACCGGCGATGATAAAGGCCGGCACCAGACAAAGCAGCACGTGGGCGGCCAGATAATCGAGCAGGCCGGTCCAACCCGACCATAACAACATGCCAAGATATTCTAAGACGTTTGCCATATTGGACACACTTTTATATTCAAAAACACGAATGATATAAATGCAAAAAGATGCCTGATGGCAAAAATACCATCAGGCGTAGATCCTTAGCTGGCTTGTTTCAGCCAACCCTCGATTTCGGTCTTACTGGGGATGCGCCCAGCCGACACTAGCTTTTCATTTAGTACCAATCCCGGCGTGGTCAGAATCGGGTACTTCATGATTTCTTCATGATCCGTCACCTTCACAAACTCGGCTTCCAGTCCCAAGGTTGTGACCACGTCGCGGGTCATCTGTTCCAGCCGTTTACAGTTGGCGCAGCCGCCGCCTAAGATTTTGATAACCATCATGTTGAGCCTCCAAAAAAGTATTCAAAATTCAGAATATTCTGCAACAAAAAAAGAGACATCTGGTCGGTTCAGGCCGATCCGCTGCACTTTGGACAGGGGCATGCAGTCGCAGGCTTTGCAGAATGTTCAACAGGGCCCACCAAGGCTTCCACCGCTGTCAGCACCGCATAAATTCGCGGCTCAGCTACCCGGTAAAACACATTCCAACCGTCGCGCCTGTCCTGGATCAGGCCCGCTTCTCGCAGAACCATGAGCTGCTGTGAAATATACGCCTGCCGGTAGCCTAGGTGCGCTTCCATGTGGCAAACGCAGTGTTCTCCGTCTCGAAGCAGGTCGAGGATGGCCAGGCGCGCTGGATGCGTGAGAGCCTTCAACAATTGCGTCTGGGCCTCATAGGGTTGAATTTCAATCGTCGGGTCGCTTATCATATTCATAATCTTGAATGATATGATACTACGCCGCTGCGACTGGGATAAAGAACATCTGTCATCCAGCTTGGGTGACAGATGTTCTTTTTTAGGAAGGTTTGAGAGTTTATCCGCAGCAGCTTCCCTGGCTTTTCTGCCGGAAATTGCTTAATACAGATGTCTTTTCCTGATACGGACTGGGCTTTTGGGCAGAAGCAATCACACTGTAAACCGCGACTCCCGCGATCTCACCGGTGCTGACGCTGCGGCGAGTGGTAACATTCTGAAAACCCGCCTGAGCAATCAAGTCGAGATATTCCTGCTCTGGCAGCGCCCCGGTCACGCATTCCGCCCAGCCCTCGGTGCTCTCGCGCAGTTCGAGCGGAACCGGCCCAGAGGTGACCACATCACTGACCTCCAGCCGACCCCCAGGCTTGAGCACTCGGAAGGCTTCGCGGAAGACATGCCCCTTATCTTCTGTCAGATTGATCACGCAGTTGGAAATGATCACATCCACCTCACCGTCCGCGACGGGCATTTGCTCAGCATAACCCTGACGGAACTCGACGTTGGTTATGTTATTCCGTTCAGCAGAAGCTCGCGCCCGTTCCAGCATGGCTGGAGTCATGTCCACCCCGATCACCCGACCGGTTGGACCCACCTTACTGGCGGCCAGGAAGGAATCCAGCCCGCCACCGCTGCCAATATCCAGCACGACTTCCCCTGGTTTCAGTCTGGCCAACGCCAACGGGTTGCCGCAGCCCAGTGAGATCTCAGCCGCCTCTTTCGGAGCGGCAGAAAGTTCCACAGGCGTATAACCAGTCGCGAAAGAAACATCCTCATAGTTCGTTCCAGAACAACAGCTTCCGCCACCCTCGCTTCCACCGCAGCAACTAGAACTGCTGCTAGGGCTAGAATTGCAGCAATTGCTCGTTGTTTCGGAAGTCGTGCCACTGCACCCACAGGATCCCGATTGGGCGATTGATGCATAGTTTTCTCGCACCGCCTCACGCATTTCCATCCGGCGCGTGCCGGTGGCGACAAATACGCTGATTTTCGCTTCCCGACCCTGTTCGTCGGATACCATAGGATTAGAAGATTCTGCGCAGCACGACTGCCCGGTGCAGTCCACGATCACATTGACCAGCCCCGCTTCTGCGAACCAGGAACGAATATCATCCCGCTCAAAGCCCTGCCAGACATCCGCCATTTCTTCTTTCAACCAGGTATACGAGTGGGTATCCATGTCGGTAATGACAAGCCTACCACCTGGACGCAGCACGCGTACCATCTCGCGGATCGCCACGAGAGGGTTGGTCATGTGGTGCAGGTACATATTGGCGAAGATCGCATCCAAACCCTCGTCCGGGAAGGGCAGGTTGGATCCATCCGCCTCATGGAATTCAACATTGTCGAACGGAGCCAGGTTCTTTTTTGCTACCTCCAGCATCGCGGCTGAACCGTCCACCACATACACCCGTTTAACTAACGGAGCTAACCCGGCTGCGACAAAGCCGGTTCCCGAACCGATATCCGCGACCGCCATCTCGGGACGTAGATAAGCTTTTGCAATGGCGGCATCGCGAACCGGTTTACCGAAATAACCGGCGCTGAGTTGATCCCAACTACCAGCAATCTGCTCGAAATACTCTGATGAAGCTTCTGTCATGGCCATTAGATACCTCCTGAATATTTTATCGTATTTTTACGATATTTCTGCGCAAAAAAAAATTTGCTGCTTATATTATTTTTGAGCGTTAGCAGCCATTAGAAGATGAGCCATTCGGCTCGTCGGAACAACAGTTCGGAAGCCATCGATCTACCTGGGACTTGAGGAACTGGACTCCTTTCATGCTAATGCAGTAGCAGGTCGCCGGTCCTTCCACTTCACCCTCAATCAGCCCTGCTTCTCGAAGGACTTTGAGATGCTGGCTGACGGTGGACTGTGCCAGGGTAGTAAATTCTACAATGTCGCCCGTGATGCACATTTGCTTATCTGCCAAATACTGCATGATGCGAAAGCGAACCGGATTCCCCAAAGCTTTGAGCATGGCAGATAGGCGAATTTCATCGCGAGTCAATTCTTGAAGGAGGGGTAAGTCTTTGGTCATCTTATTTTCTCTATATCGTTATTTTACGATAAAAGAAGCAAATTGTCAAGGAAATTAATGAAGTCTTACAATAACTTCCTGGCCAAAGAAAGTATCACTGGATTATCCCTGTCATGGCCTCACAAAGAAATCACCTTTGGCGCAGCGCGCATCGCCTCAATGATGTCCGGCATGCCACCGACAACGCCTGCCTCAACCTGCTCAGTCAAACCAAAATAATCCAGGCAGGTCTTACACAGCACCAACTCAACGCTCGCCGTCTCCATTTCTTTCAACAAGATACTTGCCGGCGAGCCCTGGCAAGCCAGTTTAACACCCTCGGTGTAAAGCAAGATCTTGGAAGGCAGCACGCCGCTCTCATGAATGAGCGTCAAGAACTTTACTGCCAAATTCAAACGCAGCGCCTCGGGCGCATCTCCCATGCCGTAGCGGGTAAAAACAAGAACGGTATTGTCATCCATTTGATTAAGCACCTGTTCTGATGATTGTTAACTGGCGTCCACGTAAATGGTGCCAACTTCAACCCATTATAATGTCACTCCGCTATCCTCCTGTATAATCCAATAGATCGCGGCCAAGATTCCCCACTTGACTCTCGTGTTACCCGAGGTTGTAAACTCCAGGTATGTTCCGAATTGGTGAGTTCTCCCGAATTGCAAGAGTGACCATCGAGACCCTGCGGCATTATGATGCGCTTGGCCTGCTCAAGCCTGAGCAGGTAGACACCTTCACGGGTTATCGCTATTATGCCGCCAGGCAACTCAAAACGTTGACGCGCATTCTGGCGCTCAAAGAAAGTGGCTTTTCCTTGGATGAAATCGCGCGCATCCTCCAGGAAAAGCTCTCCAACGATGAGATCCGCGGAATGCTAAAAACTCAGCTCGTCCTCGCAGAACGGGAGATACTGAGCGCTCAGGCTCGCCAGGAACAAATCAACCACCGTTTGAAGTATCTTGACCTGGAGGAATCTATGCCTGACTACGAAGTCATTCTCAAATCCGTGGAACCGCTTACCATTGCTGCGATCCGCGAAATCGTCCCAACCGTCGATCAGATGCCCGCGCGCTGCGGAGCAATGTTCCAACAAATTGGCCAATGGCTGGTCTCCAACCGCTTGCCTTTTGGACCCACACTCACCATATACTACAACGAGGCCTACACAAGTGAAAACATCGACACAGAGTGCGCCTTTGTGGTCGTGGACGCCGTTGCCGCGCAGGCAGCCCAACCTGTACCGCCCATGATTTTGCGCACCTTAAGCGGCGCTCCAACCGTCGCCAGCACCGTTGTCAGTGAGGATTTTTATCAAAAGCCGAACGGACTCACTCCCGCCTACCATGCCATTGCCCGATGGATCGATGAAAATGGCTACCGAATCATCGGCCCGGCTCGCGAAATCTACTACGGTTCACCGCAAAGCGGCGATTTCACCGCTGAAATCCAGTTCCCGGTAGAAAAAGCCTGATGAAAACAGGGCTTCCCCGAATCTGAAAACGGAGAAGCCCTGATCCCCAACCCGAAAGAAAACAGTTGCAATGTCAGGGGCTTCCTTCAGCAGAATAGTCACTGATATAATCATAGTTATGAACGAAGAAATGATAGCATACCGAGATCGCTGGCGGGCTGTTGCTGAGATTGAGCGGCATGAATTACAGGGGGCTTCTCTCAATGAACGCTGGCAGCAGCTAAACGCAGTCATTGGCCTTGCTATTGGGTTGGGCATCATGAAGTCTGACCAAAGCGAGGAAGAGGTATATCTGCAATGGGCAAAACTAAAAAGGTAATTAAACAACCT
>JAEXTI010000286.1 GCA_023406965.1 Chloroflexota bacterium | reverse complement strand
TCGATGGTCAGGTCGGGGGTGTGTTTTCCGCAGTACTGGCAGGCGAACCCGTCGCGTCGGAAGATTTCACGGCGCGTTAGTTTGAGCTGCGGCCGGGGGCGTGAGACCATCTTTTGGAGGCGAATGACGGATGGGCGGGGAACAATGCGTGAAACGGTGCGGACTTCACCCCGCCCGTTGAGGACAAGAGCTGCCTTTTCGCTCAAGAGAAGCCCCAGAGCTCGCCGGGTATCGCAGACGTTGATCGGTTCGAAGTTTGCATTCAGAACAAGAACCGGGGCCTGCATAAGGGTACTCCAATGGATGGATTATAGCACGAGTCGCCGGAAGTGAATTGGCACTATAGGTGGGTCTTCCTCTAGGGCGATTGCATTAAGGATTTTTTTTTACCTTTGCCTTAAAGTTGTCATTGCGGAGGCTCTGCGACGAAGCAATCTCCCTTTACATCCCCAGGAAGGCAAATATCACAACAACGCATAGATGGAGATTGCTTCGTTGCCTCCGCAAAGCCTGCGGCAACTCGCAATGACATGGTTCGTTCTATGTATTCCCCCAATTTACACGAGGGCACAAAGATGGCGAGGCTAACACAACTGGGTGGATCACGTTGCCGAATCTCGCCTCGCCACTACCAGATGGAGTTTTTGGCGAGCCTATTTTCCTGATACGACGGTGGTGATGAGGGCGCGGCCGATGGCTTCGGCAATGGCGGGGTTGTTTTCTTCGAGCACGACGGCCACCGCGATGGGGGTGCCGCGCCATTTGGTCGTGGTGCCTGCCAGGTACCAGGTGATGGGTGTATCGGCGGAGTAAGCGATCGATAGCGACTGCCAGTGTAGCTCGCCTGAATGGGTGAGCAGGTTGAGGGCAGTGGTCACGCCGACGGAGGGCAGGGCTGTGCGTGGGTTGCCGTGGGGCAGGGCCACCCAATCCTGATGCGGAGTCTCTACGGCCAGGGTGAGTAGTGGAGATGGCTGAATGCCTTCATTGCTGATGGCCGCCGCGGCCAAAGCCATTTGCAGAGGCGTGACCAGCAGGTTTTCTTGACCCAGCGAAGCCAGCTCAGCGGATTCGATGACGGGATTGACGGGGACGGCAGCGGGCAAGCCCACGGCGGAGGCGTTAGAGAAGCCAAGGGACTGGAAGAGCGCGCCCAACTCATCGGGGCTGTAGCGCTTGCCCATCCATAAGGGGGCAGCCGGACAGCCCGCGCGGATAATGTCGCCCCAGGTGTACGTTTCGGGCAGATCAACCGCACAATTCATGCGAGTGGAATCGGGCAGGGTGTAGCCGAGCGCAGTAGGCAGAGAGGGCAGCCCGCCAAAGGAGAGGGCATCGGCCAGGAGGAAGGGAGCCAAAGCCGGGCCGGGCGGATACTGGCCCTGCACGGCCCGATTGAGGAGCGGCGCGTCGGGGCTGCTGATGATCTCATTCCAGGTTTCTTCGAGGCTGTTCGGGTCGAAGGCGGGTTGCGAGGACATGCTGATAATTTCGCCAGTGACGGCGTTCAACAGCACCACAGAACCTTTATGCCCGGCCAGAAGGGTATCGGCTTGCTCTTGAATGTCCAGGTTAATGCTCAGACGCAAGTTCAACCCCGGCGGCGGCTGCCCATAAACAAGGTACTCCCACCAGACCGAATGCGAGGGAGTGCCTTGCAGGCCGCGCAGATAGGAGTCCTGGCTGGCTTCCAGCCCGGCTTGCCCGTAGGCAGGGTCGTTATATCCCGTGATGGGACTGAGGGCGGGGTACAGGTATTCGCGCTGGTAGCTGCCAGGTTGGCCGGTGGTCTGGCTGATGGGGCGGTTGTTGCGGTCCAGTACGCTGCCACGCTGAACGTAGCGGTCGGAAATGATCCGCCGGAGGTTGTCGGTGCGATCCAGGAGATCATTTTGGCGGAACAGCCCCCACCAAATGACCAGCACGCCGATTGCCATCAGGCTGAAGAAGGCGACCCCGCTAACGATCAGATAGGGGGCGGGCTTGGGCAGCGGGGCAGGTTCGTTTTCGCTGCGCGGATGAATGTTGACCAGAATCAAGAGGGCCGCGAATGCTGTGATCAGCGAGGACCCGCCGTAGGATACGAAGGGCAGCGTCACCCCGGTGAGGGGCAGCAAGCGCAGGTTGCCCCCGATGATGAGAATGGATTGGGCAGCCAGGTAGGTTCCCAGGCTTGAGGCAAGGTAGCGTTGGAAGTTGTTGGTGGAGGCCAGCGCCGAAGTAAAAGTGCGCCCGACCATCAGCGCGATGAGCAGTAGAATGCCAATGGCGCCGATCAGGCCGGTTTCTTCGGTGATGGCGGAGAAGATGAAATCGGAGGCGGCCACGGGCACAAGGCCGGGACTGCCCAGGCCGGGGCCGCGCCCCAGCACCCCTCCCGAAGCAACGGCCATGATGGACTGTACGATTTGATAGGAGCGGCCGGCTGGATCGAGCCAGGGGTTGAGCCAGGCATCCACGCGCAGGCGGACGACGTCGAACAGGCGGTAGCCCAGGAAGCCCGCTCCAGCCAGAGCCAGGAGGCTGATTCCAAGCAGGCGCTTGCGCCCAAAAGTCAGGTAGAGCGTGGCGGTGTAAATGATGAGAAAAATGGAGGCTGTGCCCAGATCGCGCTGGGCCACCAGCACGGTCATGGCAACGGCAATGATCAGGAAGGTGGGCGCCAGCAGTGGCAGGATGCGAAAACTGACCGGCAGATGGTCGGCCAGGTAGCTGGCAAGGTAGATGATGAGCAGCAGCTTGAGCGGCTCGGAGGGCTGTAGATAGATACCACCGAATTTAAGCCACAGGCCAGGGCCCGACCCGTTGGGATAAGTGCCGATGAAGAAGGTGAGGATGGTGAGGAGCAGTCCGCAGGTCAACCACAAGTATTTGTAGCGGCGTAAGAGGGGCAGCAGGTGGCGCAGGCGCAGCCCTAGCCCAAAGGTGACGATCGCGATGGCCAACCAGAGAGTCTGTTTGAGGCCCAGGTTGGAATCGATGCGCCAGATGGTGAGCAGACCCCAGCCGGAAAGCAGCGCGGCTGCCGGCAAGAGGAAAGGATCGGCTTCGGGGATCAGCTTGACGAGCTGGCGATGCAAAATTGTGAAGCCCGCCAGCCAAACGGCAAAGCCCAACCAGTGCGCCAGGGGGTAATCGGCTTGCCAGGAGTGCAGCCGGACGGCGGGAGCCAGGGTGAGGTTGACTGAGAAGAGAAAGAGAAAGACCGCCGCGAACCTGAGCAAGCGGCTTTGGGTGAGGGCCGCGGGCGCGATGGATGAATCGGCGAAGACGGCCAGGGGTTGGGCTGGGCCTGCCAGGCGGGGTTTAATCATTCAGATAGTGACCGACCAGGAGCGCCAACTTGCTGCGTGTTT
>JAEXTI010000282.1 GCA_023406965.1 Chloroflexota bacterium | reverse complement strand
TGCGTTCCTCGGTGAAATTCGAGGAATTCTAGCACGCGTTGCTGATATTCGGCAGGGTCGGCTTGCAGGTAGCCGCCGTGATCGACGCCGGGCACAATCCACAGCGCTTTGGGCTCTTGCGCAGCGGCGAACTGCGCCTGCGCTTGCGTATCGGCGGCTTCGCGCTCGCCGAAGATGAGCAGCACCGGGCGGGGGGAGATCTGGGGCAGCGCGTCGATGGGGCTCACCTGCCCGGGCCAGACACCCAGCCGGGCCCACAACACCAGGGCCACCCCGTGCTGGATTTGCCACTCTAATGAAAGCGGGCGCGAAGGCGGCGTGAGAAGGATTTCATTCCATAGGTTGGCATAATGCCCCTCGGCGATCACGGCACGTACTTCGGGGCGTCCGATCGAGCCCTGCAGCACCGCCGAGCCGCCCGCCGAAAAGCCCAGCGCGGCGATCCACTGCACGCCGGGTTGCGCCTGGACGAAATCCAGGGCGGCGTGGAACTCTTCCACCTCCAGTGCGCCCAACCCCACGGGCTGACCGGCGCATTGGCGGTAGTCGATGGTCAGTGCGCCGTAGCCCTGGGCCGCCAGCAGTTGGGCTTCGGGCAGCATGGAATCGCGCGTGCCGCCGTGCCCGGCCAGCAGCACCACGGCGGCGTCGTTTTGGGGCGGGCGCCACCAACCGCGCAAACGCAGCCCGTTGGCCAGGGAAATTTCCACCGGCTCAAAACCGGGTGGGGCAGACTCTAATCCAGCGGGGCAGGGTGGTTTGAGCAGGGAGTCGACGTAACGAATGGAGAGTGCGGCGATGACGGCTGTCCAGGCTGCTGCCAGGGCCAGCACAATGTGCCCGGCCCGGCGAAGCCAGCGCCTCCCGCGCATCAGTCGTATCCTTCAGGTTCGATGTGCACGTAAGCGCGATCCACTTCGGGCTGCGCTTGAAGTTGTTCGATGATTTCGTCGGCGATGTCGTGCGCCTGCCGCAGGGTCATGTCCCCGTTGACGTTGATGTGCAAATCCACTACCAAGCGCGTGCCGGTGTACTCGGTCATCAGGTGGTGGACGCGCTGAACGCCGGGCACTTCCTGTGCCACGTTCACCAGACGCTGGCGCAGGGCCGGGTCGGCGCCGGCGCCAGTGAGGAAATCCAGGTTCTCTTTTCCGGCCTGGACCACGTTGCGGAAGATCCACAGCGCCACCAGGATGCCCGCGATGGGATCGGTGAGCGGGTGGAGGAGGGTGGAGCCCACCGCGCCGATGAGTGCCGCGAGAGAGGTGAGCACGTCGCTGAGATTGTCGGTTGCGGTGGTCGCCAGGGTGGGGCTGTCGGTGCGGCGGGCGATCTGGCGGATGCGCCAGAACATGAGGGCCTTGACCAGCGCGCCGCAGAGCAGCACGATGGTGGGCAAGCCGGGGTCGACGGCCGAGCCGCCTGCCACAAGGCGCGAAATGGCTGCGCGGGCGGCTTCAAACCCGGCAAAAGCCATCGAGAACGTCACCGCCATGCCCACCAGCGGCTCAAAGCGGTTGTGGCCCTGGGGGTGAGAAATATCCGGCGGGCGCTGGGCTACCCATAGGCCAAAGACCATCAGCAAGGAGTACACCACATCCGAGATGGAATTGGCGGCGTCGGCGTAAACGGCAACACTGCCGGTCAGGTAAGCCACCAGGGCCTTCGCTGCCGCCAGAAGGATGTTGCCTGCGAGGGTAATAATAAGCGCCTGGGTGTACAGGCGGCTTTGGTCGGGTTGCGGGTGGTAGTCGCGAGTCCAGCGCATACAAATTTCCTTCCGATTAGTCTACCACAATTTGTTTACACCTTTGGGGGTAGCCTTATGGTTCGTTGGGAATCGGCGCGGTCAAATCCGCATTTTAGGGTATGAGAGCGGCGAAGCCGCTCTCATACCCTAAAATGCGGTACTTACCCAAAGAGCCGGTCTTATAATTGGATATTCCTATCAAATTCATGATGAATCACTCGTTTAATCCTGATACCTCTCACGTGACATTTTAACTGGGACGATGTATAAGTTTTCTGATATCAATCGATCGCCTCATTCTTTACATGGGGGCCAGCCCTGATGGTCTGAAACTGGCCGGATCTCGATACCTCTGGGGAGGGGTCGCAATGCTCAATGTATTAATTGGAATAGGCATTTTGGTCAGCGCTTTCCTGTCTATTCGGGAAAGTCGCTTGCTGGTTACGGCACTCTGGCTTGCCCTGACCAGCGCACTGGTTTCGTGGCTGATGTTCCGCATGGGCGCCGCCGAAGTGGCGGTGGTGGAACTCAGCGTGGGGGCCGGATTGGTCACGGTGATCTTTGTCTTTGCCATCAATATTGCCGGAGATGAGGTTTTGGGCTCGCAGCCGTTGCTGCCCCGGCCTCTGGCCTGGGTGGCGGTGGCGCTGGCGGGCATCATGCTGGCCTGGCTGGTTCTGCCGGCCATGCAGACCCCCGAATTCCTCACCAGCCTGGATCAGACCACCAGCCTGCACGGCTATTTCAAGCGAGTGCTGTGGCATGATCGCAGTGTGGATGTGATCTTGCAGGCTGTGTTGATGTTTGCCGGGGTGCTGACGGTGCTGGGCCTGCTCACCAATGACACGTTTGCCACCGGCAAGGAGGAAAGCCATGATCTTCAATCTCATTAATGTGGTCGTGGTGGTCATCGTTGGGTTGGTGGGAATTGCCATCTACGGCATGTTGGTCTCGCGCAACCTGATGAAGATTGTGGTGGGGCTGCAACTGGCGGTCAAGGCCGCCATGCTGGCCTTCATCTTATCGGGCCGCTTGAACGGAAAAATCGACGAAGCACAGAGCCTGGCCCTGACCGTCATCGTGGCCGATACGGTGGTGGCGGTGGTGGCCCTGGCGCTGGTGGTGCAGGTGCGCCGCAAGTTTGGCACCCTCGACATTAAAGCTATTTCAACGCTGCGGAGGTAGGCCATGAATTATGCGGCTCTTTGCATTGGTTTGGTGATCGGTCTGCCCTGGTTGGGCGCGCTGCTGGTGTGGTGGGCCGGTGACAAACGCCCGCGGCTTCAGCATACGCTGGCGGTGCTGTTTTCAGTGGCGGCGGGGGTGGCGGCTGTCCTGCTCATCCCGCTTGGCTCCCATGAGGCAGCGGTTAAGATCGTGGTGGGCAGCGCCTTCGGCGATTTCACCTTCGTGCCCGACGGCCTGGGGGTGTTCCTGGCGGCAATCGCCACGGTGGTTGGTTCGCTGGCGGTCATCTTCTCGGTCGATTACATGAAGGGCGAGGCCCAGTTGGGTCGCTACTACGCCATGATCCTGTTTTTTATCGGCGCGATGGCCGGGCTGGTACTCACCGCCAACCTGTTTCTCATCTTCCTGTTCTGGGAAATCACCGCGCTCACTTCCTACGCGTTGATCTCCTTCTACAATGACGACCCCAAGGCTGTGGCCGGCGGCATGAAAGCCCTCATCATCACCCAGTTGGGTGGGGTGGGGCTGCTGGCCGGCGCGCTGCTCAGCTATGCTTATCTGGGCAGTTTTGAGATTTCGGCGCTGCTGGACAAGGCCGAAGTGCTGCCGGAAGGCGTGTTGGGCATTCTGGCCTTTGGCTTCCTCATCGCCGCGGCAGCCAAATCGTCACAGTTCCCCTTCCAAACCTGGCTGCCCAACGCGATGGAAGCGCCGACCCCAGTCAGCGCTTTGATCCATGCGGCCACGATGGTCAACGCGGGCGTCTACCTGCTGGCGCGCTTCTACCCGGCCTTTGAGGGCGTTCCCGGCTGGCGTGAAGCGGTCATGCTGGTAGGCATGCTCTCGGCAGTGCTCTCGGCCATCATGGCCCTCACGGCTTACGATCTCAAGCGCGTGCTGGCCTACTCGACCGTCAGCCAGTTGGGCTACATGGTTTACGCGGTGGGCGCGGGCGGCGTGTTTGCCAGCCAGTTCCACCTGTTCAGCCATTCCATCTTCAAGGCCCTGCTCTTCCTCAGCGCGGGCGCGGTGATCCACGCGGTGGGCACGCGCGACATGCGCCAGATGGGCGGCCTGGGCAAGCAAATGCCCGTGGTGCGGGCGGTCTTCGTCATTGGGGCGCTGGCCCTGGCGGGTTTACCGGTACTCAACGGCTTCTGGAGCAAGGAACTGGTCCTGGAGGCCGGTTTGACGGGCGGCCCGGCCTGGATGTTGGGCGTGATGATCTTCAGCGCCGGAGTGACAGCCCTGTACACCTTCCGCTGCGTGTATATGGTGTTTTACGGCCAGCCCGCCGAGCACCGCCACGCGCACGACGCCGGAATCTTCATGAAGATTGCGCTCATCCCCCTGGCGTTGGGCACGCTGGTGTCCTGGCTGGTGGTGGGACCCTTCGGTCATCTGCTGGAAGAAACCCTGCCCTTCCATGAGATCGAAGCGCATTCTCTGGGCGACATCGCCTTAGAAATTGTCAAAGCCCCCGTCACTTGGATTGCTCTGGGCGTAATTTCCCTGGGCCTGGCCACCTGGGCGCTGCGCAAGCCGCTGCGCCTGATCAGCGAGCCGCTGCAGGGTCTGGCCGGGGTGGCGCGCAACAGTTTTGGCTTTGAATTCATCAACCGCAAGGTGGTAGATTTTACCCAGCAGCTCGCTGAAGATCTGCGCGCCGGGCAAACGGGCGTGTTGAGTTGGAACTTGCTGGCAATCGTCGTCACCCTGTTCGTGGTCATCGCTATCTTATCCCTGGGTGTGTGACGAGATGAATCCACAAATGGCATTGCTCTGGATGATCGTTCTGCCCCTGGGAGCTTCCCCGGTTGCTTATATGATTGGTCGCTTGAGCTACATCC
>JAEXTI010000209.1 GCA_023406965.1 Chloroflexota bacterium | reverse complement strand
CAGACGGTAAAAAACCGTCAGGCTGAGTGCGCCAAGCAGCAGCAGTCCAACAGGCAACAGTGCTAGCATAGACTCACAGAACCGCCCCAAAAGGTTGGCGGTACAGGAATCGCCCCTGCCCGGCTGCCCCCAGCCATTGGCCCTGATCCACAATGAGCTTTCCGCGCAAGAACACCTGCCGTGGGAAGCCGGTTAACGCCCAACCCTCGTACAGGTTATAGTCGGTGCGGTGCTGGGCGACATGCACGCCATAACGCATCTTCTGCTCCGGATCCCAAATCACCACATCCGCATCCGAACCCGGCAGTAGAGCGCCCTTGCGCGGGTACAGGCCAAAAATCTGGGCCGGCTGGGTGCAGTTCAAAGCCACAAACTGGTTGGGGGTCAACCGCCCCGAGCCCACCCCGCTTGTCCACATCACCGGCAGACGGTCACCCACGCCGGGCAGGCCGTTCGGAATTTTAGTGAAATCGCTCGCGCCCAACTCCTTGCCAGGGATGGCGACCGCCTGTCCTTCATACATAATCGCTTTACTGCCATCAAAATAGAACGGGCAGTGATCGGTTGCTACCACCTGCAATATCCCCTCTTCCAGCCCCTGCCACAGGCGAGTCTGGTCGGCTTCGCCGCGCACTGGCGGCGAGCATACCCACTTGGCTCCGTCTGGGCGGCTCAAATCCGCCTCGGTGAAGCTCAAGTACTGCGGGCAGGTTTCGCCCATCACCGCCAGCCCCTGCCGTCGGGCGTACTCTAGCATGTCCACCTCGCCGCCGGCGTTCATATGCACCACGTACAAGGGTGCCTCGGCTTGCGCCGCCAGAGACGCGCCACGCAGCACGGCTTCCACCGCCCCCCAGGCCGGACGCGTGCGCCCGTGCCAGGCCGGGCTGGTATGTCCTTCAGCCAGGGCTTCGGCCACCAACACTTCAATCACATCACCGTTCTCGGCGTGTAGCATGGTCAGCAGCCCGTGCTTGCGCGTCTCGCGCATCACCCGGTAGATATCCCCGTCCGCCAGTCGCAGCCGGTTGTTATAGGCTGTAAAAACCTTGACTGAGGTGATGCCCATCGCTGGAAGATCGCTCAACTCTTTAAGCGTGTCGGCATACAAACGGGTGATGTTCATGTGGAAGCTGTAATCCACCGCGGCCTTGCCCCCCACCCGCTCGTGCCAGGCCTCCACGCTTGCCGCCAGGCTGGATTTGTCTTGGGAGGCAAAATCGATGACCGTGGTGGTGCCGCCAAACGCCGCCGCCTTGTGCCCAGTGTAATGATCGTCCGATGAAACCGTGCCGAACATGGGCAGGTCGAAATGGGTGTGCACATCCACGCCGCCGGGGAAAATGAGCATGCCCTGCGCATCCACTACCTGCGCACCAGGCGGCGCCTGCAAATTGACCCCAATCTGTGCAATCTGCTCGCCTTCCACCAGGATATCGGCCGTAAAAGTATCGGAGGCGGTCACCAGAGTCCCCGCCCGGATGAGTAAGGTCATAGCGGCTGCTCCTCAAGTATTCCAGGGAGAGTTCATCATTCCAAGTATAACATTGTCCGGTATACTCAGTCTGAAATCCCGACCGGCGAGGATCTATGCCCGAAAACCGCTTTCAGCGCACTACTCTGACCTGGCTCAGTTACGGTCTGCTGGCGTTTCACACATTCCTGCAGGCCATGATCAGCGCCTGCATGCCTTTCTTACGCCCCGAGTTCAACCTCGATTACACCCGCACCAGCCTGTTCTTGAGCGTTAATGCCTTGGGCATGGTGCTGGCCGGGCTCCTAGCCGGGCGACTGGCGGCGCTCATCGGGCGCAGGCGACTGCTTTACCTATCCTTCAGCGGCTCGACCACCGGGCTGCTGCTCATGGCCCTGGGCCGCGTGGCCGAAATCCCCCTGGCAGGATCGTTCCTGTGCGGCTTCTTCGGCCCGTTGATGATGGTGCTGGTGCAGGCCTTCCTCTCCGATATCCACGGCGAAAGCAAGGCTGTGGCCCTCAGCGAAGCCAACATTATCGCCGGAATTGGTTCGCTGGTCGCGCCGCTGATCGTGAGCGCAGTCGTATCCGTCGGTCTGGACTGGCGCGGAGCGCCTTGGTTCACCCTGCTCTTCCCGCTGGTTGCCGCAGCAGTGTTTTGGAAAGTTTCCCTGCCCGAATCCCCATCCGCGCAACCGGGCAGCACCCGCGCGCGCCTGCCGCTCAGCTTCTGGCTGATCGTTGTGGTCACTTACCTGTCCGTCTCAGCGGAGTGGAGCGTCATCTTCTGGAGCGCCGACTTCCTGGAAAAAGTGGCCGGGTTCAGCAAGACCGCTGCCGCCGCCTGCATCAGCGGGTTCTTTGCCGTCATGGTCCTCTCACGGTATATATCCAGCCGTCTGGTGCGCAATTTTGCCCCCCAACAGCTTCTGTTCATTGCCCAGGGCATTGGCACCCTAGGCGTTTTACTCTTTTGGCTCGCACCGTGGAGCTTCCTGCGCGTGGTCGGGCTATTTATCAGCAGCGCGGGCATCTCCAACCTCTTCCCTCTGTCCATGATCGAGACCTTCAATCGCTCAGGTGGCGACACCAACACCGCCAGCGCTCGGGCCACATTCGCCGCCGGGTTGGCCATCTTGACAGCGCCCTTGTTTTTAGGCGGCCTGGCAGACAACGTCGGCATCCAAACCGCTTACGGCGCGGTTCTGGCTTTGCTGCTCCTGGGGATGTTGGTCGGTCGCCTTGCGGCTCGAAAAACCCCTTAACACCTATCCGGGAATCATTGGGGACGTTTGCCCATTTTCGGATAGATTCCTTGCCTACCGCCGGATCAAGGGTAGAGCGGTGTCATAGGATGGATAGAAGGCATTGTTGGATACCGGCGACCAATCTCCTGTCGCATTCCGGCTTTTAAGCGCAAAGTAGACTGTGCCACCGGTATACGAAACATTGGCCGTATATGTTTCCGAACTGCCAGGCAGTGAATCAGTGAGCAGCGTAGCGCTTTCCCAGGTAGCAGTAGTGATGGGCGAAGTAGCATAGCGAATGGCAACGGTCTGTGCCACAGGAGAACGCGTCCAGCGCAAGTCGGCGGTCAATGTGTCCCCGGCAAGGTTTGCCTGCGTAACGCGCAGGTTCGTCACCGCTGGATTGGCCGCCTCAATCTCCAGGTAATTGAGCATTGTGTACTCATCGAAAATTCCAATCGATAAGCTCAGCTTGTAATCTTTTACCTGCACCTGTTTGGTGCGCACAAGATATGGTGAGGAGGACTCATCATTGACAAAGGTCACCCCCTCGATGACCGCTTTTTGATGACTGTAAGTGCGCCCAAACCAGCCCACCGAAAGGGTCACGTTATAGATGCCATTCGGCACATCAAATTCAAAGGTGGCGGGGCGGCCCCAATCCGAATAAAGAATACTTCTTTGGAGCACGTTCGGCCCATCGGTATAGGCGGTCATCCAGTTTGCCTCGGGCGGGCTAAACCATCCATAGCCGTCAGCCAGGCTGTAATTGCTGCTACCGATCTTCATATAAGTCTTTCCGCCCACCACCAGCGGATTCGCTTTCGGATCCCCAATGGGGTCTTGAAAATTGATATAGTAGTTACCCGGCAAGCCTTTCGACCGCACATGATCAGGCTCGGGGGCGATATCGGGGATGGTGGCAATCTCTCCGCCATTCTTCAAACCGATCAACCGGCGCAGG
>JAEXTI010000200.1 GCA_023406965.1 Chloroflexota bacterium | reverse complement strand
GTGATCGCGAATGTGATGGCGAAGAAAGCGGTGATTGGATGACGTCTGATCCAATCTGCTAAATAGTTCATACTATTTCTCCTCGTTCCAGATACAATTTCATCCATTCCAGAATACGTTCCATGATATCCAATAGCAATTTTGGCTCTGAGGGAACATGACCGGTGCGGGGGTAGATCACCATCTGGGTGGGGATGCCCCGGCGCTTGAGTGCGTTGTGGAATTCATAGCTTTGCCAGATCGGCACGCGCGCATCATGCTCGCCATGCAGCAGCAGGGTGGGGGTGGTCACCCGGTCCGCGTGGGCGATGGGGGAGTGTTCAAGCAGCAGATTGGCCACTTCCCAGACTTCGCCACCGAACTGACTGGGCAAGTAATCAGGTGAGTCGTTGCCCATGGCGTAACTGACCAGGTTCGTCATCCCGGCGCCGATGGCCGCAGCCCGAAAGCGCTCGGTCTGGGTCAGGGCGGCAGCAGTCAGATAGCCGCCATAGCTCCAGCCCGTGATGCCTAGGCGGTCCGGGTCGGCCACGCCGAGATCGATTACATGGTCGACACCGCTTAGCAAATCCTGCACGTCCTTGCCGCTCCAGTCGCGGAAATTACTTCGGCGGAAGGCTTTGCCGTAGCCGGTGCTGCCGCGATAGTTGCAGCGCAGGATGGCATATCCATTGGCGGAAAAGGTGGCGATAGGACCATAGAAGGACTGTATGCCGATGAAGAACTGCTGCCAGGCAATAGCCGGTCCTCCATGCACGCTGACCAGGAGTGGGTAGCGCTTTCCCGTTTCGTAACCTACCGGATAGGTCAACAGTCCTTCGATCTCCAGGCCATCCACCGATTTCCAGCGGATGACCTCCGTTTGACCGATGGGAATCTGGCGGAAGTTATCATTGAGATGGCTCATCTGTATTGGCTCAACCTTATCCAACGAGGTGACGAAGGCTTCTACCGGTTCCGTGGTCATCTGGAACGTGAACCCGAGGAAGTGACTGGTACAGTTGATTTTGGCGTTTTCGATGCAACCCTTCATCTCAAGCAACACCACAGGCGGGCTGCCATCCACCGGTAAGGCGCACAGGCGCTGGCATGTGCCGCAGGCCTCCAGGAAGTAAATCTGTTTTCCATCCGCCGACCAGCCCAGCAGGTCTGGGCGGCGGTCGTGGGTATCCGCCAGGCGACGCCCCGGACCACCTTCGATAGGAAACAGATACACCACCGATGACCATTCCCAAACGGGATGATCGTAAACTTTGCAGGCCACCCAGTGCCCGTCAGGCGAAATAGAAGGATCGAAAGCCATTGCCCTCTCCGGGCCCAGGGGGTGGATCGAGCCGTCCTCCAGATTAAGGCATACCGTGCGGATGCTCGGCATTTCGTTCGGTGATGGGGAACGGGAATGGGAGAAGACGATCTGCTTGTCATCGGGAGACCAGGCGTAGGCACCCGGACCTTCCGGTGCGCCTACGTTCAGGTTGCTCCCAGTCAACGACTGCCCGCGTGACGGTCCGCGTGAAAGTTCGGCTAGCGAAACCAGGTACAGGCGCTGGTTCTTCATGCCCTGGCCGACGATACGGGGGCCGTCCTTCTCCCCGGCGGATTCGGAATCGTCCGCAGCCGTGAAGGCGATCATGGTCCCATCTGGAGACCACTTAAAACTGCTAACGCCCGCCAGTGCATCTGTTCCCTGCTGCACATTGCCTGTTTCCAACGCGTACAACCAGACATTCTGTTGCGAGAGGAAAGCAATGAATTGCCCATCGGGAGACCATTGGGGAGCATACGATGAGAATTCGCCCGCGGTCAACCGGATGGGTTGGCTTCCATCTGGACTGGCAAGATAAACCTGGGATTGAAAACTGCTTTGCTCGGAGGGCGTTACTGCCTGCATGACCGTTAATGCGATGCGCCTGCCATCGGGTGAGACATCCAGGCTCGTGATCCGTTGGATGGCAAGAGTATCGTGGGGAGACCAATGCCGGACAGTCAACGTCATGTTTTTTATCCTTTCCGTCCGACAAATAACCCGTAGCCAAAGTACTCATTGAGATGATCAGGGACAACCCCACCCTGGCGCACCCTCTTAACAAAATCTCTATACATGGGGCTTTTTGCGTAAAGAAGCAGTGTCCTACCCATTATTCGTAATATGCCACCCCATCCATATCGGTTCAGGATGCCTTTTGCCTCGTCCTGAATATCAACGGCATGCACCTGAGCGGTGATATCTTTCAACCCTGCCGCGTCTAATAGCCCCACCCATTCGTCTGGCGTTAGCGGCTTTACGCTGGCACCCACATCTTGGGCTGCCCAGGCGACCACCTCTGGCGGTGGGGGGACTTTCAGCCAGGCTGTCTCGTTCAGTCCCACATAGCCCCTCGGTTTTGTCACCCGGGCATACTCGTTGACCGCTTTTTGTTTGTCTTCGGGAAATGCGGTCACTGATTCGGTCAGTACAGCATCAAAAAAATTGTCCTCGAAAGGCAGGTTTTGGGCATCGGCTACTCTGAACTCGACCCTGTCAGTTATTTTTTGCCTTGCCGCTCTCTCCCTGGACCGCTCGATCATTTTCTCCAGGATGTCTACGCCAACAACCCGGCAGCCGACCTTTGTGGCTATGAAGCAGGCCGTTGCTCCAACACCACAACCGACATCCAGAATGGTACTCTCTCTGCCAATATGGCATAGTTCGATGAGCGTTTCGGTGGCGGCGATCCCGCCAATGTGTTTCGTCAGGCCCACTTCAGCTGCAAAGTCAAAGAAAGAAGGTTTTTCTGTCACATTTTTTCTCCTTGAATAGAATACACATCGCTAAAATAGCCCCATCATGGAGATGACCCTGGCTTTCCATTGATGGATATTTTGCAATCATTCATCTTGTTCCCACAGTGTTCCAATCCATGCCCCCATCCGGGCAGTAAAGACGACGAAATTGTAGGAATTGCTCAATAGAAGCAGGTAAATGGCTAGCATCAGACCCGAGAAACCCGCAATACCATTCACGAACGTGGTCATCACTGCGAATGCCAGAAAAAGTAGGCCGCTGATTAAAAACCATTGCCGGTACATCAAGATGAGATATACCAGATAAATTTCAAGACGTTCACGTGCCAGCCGTCGGCGATCGGTCATTCTTTCTCCGTCACTCCTTATCTCGCACTCTACTCGCCGAAGGCAGGTATTTCAAAGGGCCTGTAAATGGCTGTAAAATCAGCCGGGACGCCTTGAAAAAGCTCGCCAGGGGACATCATGGTTCCCGGTTGTGGTTGAGTGGATAGCCCAGAAAAGTGAGGTAATCCTGTCTTTTCCTCGACGAGAAGAATTTGAACCGGTTCGGGAACTGCGAATTCGAAGATGATTTCGATGCCTTCTGAAGGTGTGCCATCGAAGCGCAATCCCCAACCTGGAGCTGGGAGCAACCTCATTCTCGCATTGTTGGGAAGGGTTATCGCCAACAGGGATGAATCTTCAGGACTGATCACATACAAGCGGTCGTGCATCGAAGCCGTGATTTTGACCTTCACGATTCGACGATCGGTCACCCACATATCTTCTATCAGTTCTACGCAGGGGCCGTCCAGCTCCAGCAAAGGCGCCCGACTCGTCAAAACGGAAAACGGAGGGGCCGCCGGGAATAAATCTGTGTAAGGGATCTCGGTTGGGGCGACCAGAAGGCGGTTCTGTCTTGCATCCATTTCTTGTGGAAGGGCGACCTGAGTTCGGGTAGTGGTGCGAGCGTCCGTACGGAAACCACCAATAAAGGCGATCCAGGAAGCTCGGCTGCTGTCGGCGTCTAGCCAATATCCGATCGAGTTGACCGTGGGGGGAGGGGAGTTCTTACCGACCACGAAATGTCCGACCAGAAGGAGACCCAAACCCGCCAGAAGAGCAGCTGCGGGAAGCAGCCATCGGTTCGGGAGGGTAATCCAATCCAGGACAGGCAGGATGGATGCAATCCACAGGGCTGCCATCCCAATCACCAACCAGATCATCGGCAAGCCCGGATTCTGGAAAGCCGTATTGATGATGGGTATCCACAGGAAAGTTGCCAGGATGGCACTTACCAGGAAGCCAAATCCGGATACGGCCCACGAAATTTTTGCAGCATTGTAAACCAGGGCCAACAGGAGCGCCAACGAGTTGGGTAGCAGCACCCAGGTCACCAGATAACTCATTTCTGGAACCAAACCGGTTACGATGATTGTTACAATCAGCCAGAAGAACAACCCACCGGCAGCTAGATTCATCGTTGTGACTTTTTTGCGAGCTGCGGCGATGGAGGCCGTTGTAGCAGCGAGTGTCAGAATGGAAAATCCAATTGCATAGAAGATATCACCACTCAGGTGCGGTCGGAACGGGGAAACCTGGTATTCAGAATGTAGCGCCTGAATGCCCATCCAAAGCAGGAAAGGAAGTCCCACACTGAGAGCTAGACTGACAAGTAAGGTCAGCAAACCCACACCAACCCCTTTCCAGGTTAATTCCTTGTTAAGGAACCCATAAGCAATGGTTCCGAAGAAGAAAAGGCTTGCCAGAACCGTCAACGGCCATGCCCAGTGAATCGGATAATGCACCAATCTGCCCAACAGCGGGAAGTATAGCTGCTCAGAAAGATTATCGGTGGCTTTGGCACTGATATCCAGGGTTGGCATATCCGCCAGATAGCGCACCAGTCCCAGGAGATGGTTTCCTAAATGCTGCAAACTGGCAGAATCAACAGTTTCGGGGAGATCCAGCATCGTGTGTATTTCTTGTGCTGCGGTGGAAAGGGCAAAGAAACCTCCAGGAATGCCTGCTTCTTTAAAGGGAACCAGGTCCTGATCGCCCGTGGGGAAAAGGCGAACCGGTACAGAAATATAGGTGGGATTTTTAGCGGTGTGCGCTAATGCCTGGATCAGGTAGCCATTTTCCTGGCTGGTTTGCGGGATGCTCGGAAACCCTTTCCTGCCGACATCCAGATTGATTGCCATCCGGATTTCTTTATACCAGGGATGCTGCGAAACAAAGGCGTAGGTCCCGATGAGTCCAGGCTCTTCGCCATCCACGAAGCAAAAGATTACATCCTGGCGCAGGGGAGGAATTGAATGTAGATTGCGCAGGAGTTCCAAGAGTGTTGCTACTCCTGCGCCGTTATCCCCAGCCCCAGGCGCCCCTGGAGTAGAGTCATAGTGGGCAATCAGCAGGAGAGCACCATCAGGATTTGTGCCCGGCAACCGGACGAGAATATTTTCTATCTGCCCACCAATGATCCAACTGGGGGCAACCAGGCGAACACCAAAGGTATCCTGAACCTGCGGTTGCAAACCAAGTGCATGGATTTCGCCCAGGATGGTATCGCGCACAACGGCGTGTGCCGGAAATTCACCCATCGGGTGCGGTTCGCGGGCGATGACCACCAGGTCCTGCATGGCTCGACCGGCGGAAAAATCCGTTGGAGGGGCGTCAACAGGCAGAGGCGCAGGAGGAGATATCAGGGCCATGGTCAGCAAGACAGCACCGACCAGGATACAAAAGGCGATGAGTGGAAACAAAACAAGCTTGATCATCATTTATTTGTTTTTCAAAGATTGACTCGCATCTGATGCTAGCTTCAATCGTATAGTCTCTTTAGGTCGGTGTCTTACGAAATTCTTCGGACCGAAGATGATCACGATGAGAATGACCACAAGCATAAAAATTCCATAGTAATACCAAAGCGACGATTGAGTGGGCAATACCACCACAGATGTATTCAGTGATGCATGAAGGATGGCTGCTGCAAGAACACTCCCCTTAGTATTGTTGAAAATCCATGTGCAGATGACTGTGAATAGGAGTATCATAGGAAGCCATTCCCAGAAATTCCTTTGATATAGAGGAGAGATGTTTGGGATAATAAAGGCGGGGATATGCCAGGCAGCCCAGAGAAGACCCAGAACAATGCTGGAAGTTAGAGCATTCCATTTAGCCTGGAGATGTGGCAAGACATAACCACGCCAACCGAATTCCTCGCCCATCCCACTGGTAATAAAGGTGGCAAGGAACAAAGGAATGATCATCCAGAACGGATTAGATGTGTCTACGATCGGATAGGGTTGACCATCAATCGCACGAACGACAAGATTGGTGGCTAACCGTATTACTTCAAGACCCAACAGGGGCACTAACAGCCATCTGAGGCTCAAGTTGCGGTTCCAAAAACGCCTCCACAGGGCTTTTATGCCGAGTTTACCTTCGGTTACGGCTGTCATCAAGAAAGCAGCTAACGTGGGTCCAATTGCTGTTGGCACAACGACAAGCGCCCAGAAGAGGGCAGATGGATCAGTAATGCTGGTAGGCTGTTTTGGGTGGAAAATGGTGGAAAGTACCCACATGATTGCGTTCAATCCATAGACGATTAGAAAAAAGAATACCAGGTTGCGGGGCTCGAACGCCTTTGCCTTATAATCTTCGGTTTGCGTTGTCATTAAGTTCTCCTTTCTTTGCGCCTAACGGGTAGGCTCACCGGTAGGGCGGATTGGGGAAAGCCTCTGTGTGCCTATCGCGGCACTTCATAAAACGCGCTGCAAATCCTCGATGCGACAATCCTGTCCGTGTGAAGCCGTTGTTGTAAATCAGAAGCGATTAGGACAACATTACTTTCGCAAAACGCCCAGAAATCCACGCCAGGCCATTAGCAATATGCAGGGTGGGAAAAAGCAGCGCTACACCTATGAAGACAGAGAGAATGGCTTTCCACGGGGTATCAATTAGGATGGCTGAGATCCCAAAATGCTCGACTTCCATTGGAAAGAAGCGATAGATCACCGGTGCGCCCAGGAACGTCAGTGTGATGGTGATCAGAGTGACCAGGACAGTGAAGGTGAGGACACCTAATGGAAATTTCGCCAGCAGGTAAGCCGGGCTCTTCCAAGTCGCCGGGTTGGCCATGTTGGATTTGATCCAATCCCAGGTTTTCATTCCGTTGGGAGCGTTGCGTTTCAGGGGAGAAATATCCTCGTGCAGCAGTCGGATTGCCAGTTGGCGCTCGAAACCAGCCCATGACCACTCAGCGACGAACACCATTGGCAAGATAAGGGCGCCGACCCATACGATCAGCAGGCCGAATCCCAGGAAAAAACCTATGATCAAAAAAATAAAATAAAACAAACCCAGGGGAAATGCCAGGAACAGATAGACCAGGTTCAGGTAAGTCTGACTGCGAATGGCTACTTTAAAGAATTCTGCTAAGGATGATTCTAGATTATTCATATCGAGCCTCCATAGTTTAAGTTCCCGCCATCAAGACTCTCTTCTCTCGATGGAAAGGATCACCAGGCCCAAATCATTGATTTTTGCCAGGATGCCGTGTAAAGCGGCCTGATCGATCACCTGTCCTGCTAGGAGGGTCTCGCCGTTCTGCTCAGTGACGGTTAAACTGCCAAACCAATCAGACCAACTCTGATCGAGTGTCCCTTTGATCAAAATCTTGTAAAACGCTGGCATCGCATACGCTTGCCCGTTTGTCATGGCTTGTCTCCAAAGAATTTTTATCCTTCTACAGTATTCCTACCAGGTTGATGATTTGTCATCCTCTAGTTTGATGATCTCGTGGAGGATACAAAAAATCCCTCACCGGTTGGCGAGGGATGGATCAGTTGTACAACCTGTATCTCAGAACAAGCCGAGATCCCGGGCTTTTTGAAGGGCTTCGAGCCGTCCATGCACGTCTAGTTTGAGATAAATACTGCGTACATGGCTGCGAAGCGTCGATGGCGCGATGAGCATTTCGTTGGCGATTTCTGGAACAGCCAGGTGCGAGTTCAGGAAGCGCAGCACTTCCAATTCGCGCGCGCTCAGTGGCTCGACCAGGTTGGCGACTGGTAGCCCGCGGGCCGCAGCGATAGGCTCTTTGGAAATGGGTGTCTCTTCTGGAATACTAAAATCGGCTAAAAGCTTCGAAATGTATTCGGGTTGAAAACCCCGGCCTTTAGAGATCTGCAATAGCAAGGCCATAGGTGCCCCTCTCTCCACGAAGATGCGGACATACCCTTCTGGTTCAGCCGCAGCCAGGCATTGATCCATTACCTCCAGCGCTTCCTCTTCGCGGCCAAGAGCCTTCAAGGCAAGCGCTTGGATCAGCAATGCCTTCAACCAGATCCGTTGCCCTTCTTTTTGCTTGATGTCGCCAAGCGTTCCATCGAGGGTGTTGATCACATCCCAATAACGATTTTGTGCAAAACGTAGGGAGACTTCCATGAACACGGGTCTTCTTGTTCTGCTTCCTTTATCAATGAGTTCATACTCCTCAAACTTTTTTGCGGCCGCAAGAATATCTCTCTTCGCCAGCAAAAGCATAATCTCGTTTTCTGCTGAAATTCGAGCATACCAGGGAGAGATGTTCTTTGCCATCTGCATGGCCCGCTGATTGACTGCAAACGCTTCCACCAATGCTCCCGAAGCACCCAGGGTTTGAGAAAGACAGGTTAACGCAAAGTGCAGCGCATCGGCTTGCCTCCATTGTTCAGCCAGGGCAACCGCCTGCCTTGCAGAGGTTACAGCAGATTCCAACTCGTTCCATTCAAGCAGAATGATGCTCCTGGTGGAAAGCGCATACGCCAAGACCGGCATCCATTCCAAAGACTCGCTCGATCCTTTCACCCTGCCTGATGCCATCTGGCAAAGAGAGAAGGCTTCATGCAGGTGACTTTGGAGCAGGTGTACATATGCCAGGTTAGAGGTTGTATACCGAACTTCGTGGATTCTTCCGCTCTTTTCTCCACAAGCCAACGCGGCATCAAAGGATTGGGTTGCCGCAACCAGGTCGCCTTGATATTGCCAGGCAAGACCCTGGATATTCAACAGGTGAGTGCGGACAGCCCAATCCTCATCGAGCGATCTATCCAGGGCGCGCTGTGCATACTCCAAAGCCTGATCTCCATCCCCTCTCATCCATGCCAGATACGCCTGTATCGCTGCCAGGTAGCTGCTCATTTTTTCTTTCTCAGCTTCCTTCTCGACATACTTCAAACTATGCTCAACCTGTCGTAAAACCTCTTGCATGCCATCCGAAGGGTCAGCATAGGCTTTTGCCCAGGCATATGCCACGCATAACCAGGGATTGGAGGCGATCTCCTCTGCAGGCAGTTCCTTGAAGTGTCGAAGCACCTCCCATAATTCCACGTGATCGACCATTATCAAGGCATTTCCTGCAAGTATTTGGTTAACCCTGGCTATATCTTTGGCGGCCAAAGAATGGTGGACTGCTTCGGAGGGCATATTATTCGCAGCATACCACGCGCTGGCGCGCAGGTGCAATTGGGGGATGTGCCCGGGCTGGCGTTGTTTCAGTTCCTTCTGCAGGAACTCGGCGAAGAGATAGTGATAGCGATACCAGCGTCGTTCCTCATCAAGCGGGATCAAAAACAGGTTTGCATGCTCCAACTGGTCCAGAACAGTCTGGCTGCCAGATTTTTCTGTCAATGCGTCGCACAAGGGGGCGGTTAATTTATCCAGAATGGATGTCTCATACAGAAATGCTTGGATCTCCTTGGATTGCTGAATAAGCACTTCATCCAGCAGATAATCCAGAATAAATCGATTCGAGCCCGAAAACGCATCGATAAAGGAAGAGACCCCATCTTGACCATGCGTTTTCAATCTTCCCTGCATCGAGATGACAGCCATCTGTAGACCAGCGACCCATCCCTCTGTCCGGGTTTGAAGTGCGACAATCTCTTGTGGTGCAAGATCAAGGTGCAAAGCCTCTTGCAGGAACTGACTGGTCTCCTCGTATGAAAAACGTAGATCTATGGCACGCAATTCGTTCATCTCGCCACTTGCTCGCCATCGCGCCAGAGGCCAGGGGGGATCCATCCGGCTGGTTACCATCAGGTGCAGACCGGGCGCGGAGTGCGGCAAATGCTCGATCAGGTAGATCAGATCCTGGTGGATCTGGCTTTCAGAAAGAGTGTGCAGGTCATCCAATACCAGGCACACCGGCTCCTCGAGGGCAGATAGCTGGTTGATAAGTTCTGTGATCTGCGCTTCCATGGATCCAGGTTGGGGATTTCGTAAAGCCTGGAGGATCGTATCGCCAAGATTAATCTGTCGAACCTGTGGTAGGGTATTCAAAGCCGCGATAAAGTAACTCCAGAAACGCGCCGGCGTGTTCTCCCCTCTCTCCAGTGACAGCCAGGCAACCGGAATATTTGCCTGGGCTTGCCACTCGCCGAGCAAGGTGCTTTTTCCATAACCCGCCGGGGCAGAGATGATGGTCAACCTTTTGCCCGCAGTGATACCTGTGTTCAGTAACTTGATCAGGCGGGGGCGGAGGACAACATTTGACCGATATGGGGGAGGAAAAAGTTTGGTGGCTAAAATAGAGGTGGGCACAAACAAATTATATAATACAACCAGCAACAAATTTTGTATTCAACATATCGCACGTGTGCTGGATGATTTCGGAATTAAGGACATTCCATTGGGCGCAAGGCAAAGCGCTCCTCTGGATGGCGGAAATTCTTTTCCGAAGGGTGTTTGCCAGGATTCTAACAACTTTTGGGAACTGGGACGATAGCGACCCGGGTAGTCGTAGCCTGGTCGCGATTCCTAAGAAGGTGCGATAATTGTCATAACGTCGACGGTATTGTTCTTTTCCTTAAAATATTTGAGAGAGATCAAATGTCCTTCCACTACCTCGCCCGAGCCATCATACTTTCTGAAGGCCAAATCCTATTAGCCCACCAGAAAGGCGCGAAGTACACCTTCCTGCCCGGCGGTCATATCGAGTTCGGCGAACGAGCCGAACTGGCCTTGGCGCGGGAAATCGCCGAAGAAATCGGCCTGCCAGCCGTTGTCCAACGCTTTGTCGGAGCCGTGGAGGGTTTCTTTGTCGAGAATGATCGCCCCCACCACGAGATCAATCTGGTGTTTGAGGTTAACGTTCCAGGGTTGTCATCGGACCAGTCCCCTCTGTCCCGCGAACCGCACCTGGAGTTTCTGTGGTCGCCACTCTCGGATTTGGCAGCGAACAACCTTTTGCCGAAGCCGATGATTGCGGGCCTGTTAGCATGGGAGCATGGAGCGGTTGGATTTTGGGGTTCGGCTTTTGATTAAACGGCCGCCCTCGTAAACCGACTCCATCTCCTGCTCTGATAGGTCTCATTTCACCGCTTTAGGCAGATCAAAGTGATCAACATTCAACGGGGAATCGCGTCTGATTTGCAGTATCCTGTAGTTAATAGGATTATTTCGCCTGAGTGGCAGATTTCTAGAAAGGGCGTTGGGAGTAGATTGCTTATCCAAAAACCCTTTTGATTGCCGGATAGGCGGGAAGTGAGGAATGGCCATGTATCTGAAAAGATTGTCTGCGTGCGGGATTCTCTTGATCCTGATGCTTGCCGGGTGTCAGCCAGCGCAATCTCAGGTACCAACTTCAGCTTCGGATAACGATGCAGAAATACCGAGTCCTACCATTTCGCCTAGTACGGTGGATCAGCCGCTCCCCGTGGTCTTCGATGATGACGGCAGCCCAGATGGGACGGCGGCGCTGCTTTATCTGCTCAGTCACCAGGGTGTTTCCTTGAAGTCGATCAGCATTTCATACGGCGAAGCGCACCCGGATATCTATATCCAACACATCGCACGGCTGTTGGAAGACTTCGAGATCCAGAATATCCCATTGGGCGCAGGGCAAAATGCACCTCTGGCTGGAGAGAATGCTTTTCCGGAGAGTGTCCTCCAGGCGTCTGACGACTTTTGGGGATTGCCTTTACCGAATGCGGAAAAGACATATCCAGCCCAAGACGCTGCCGAGCTAATGGTGGCTGTGATCTACCAGTCCCCCGAGCCCGTCACTCTATTTATCAGCGGCGCAGGCACCAATTTGGCGCAGGCGTTAAGGCTTGATCCTGGGATTCAAGACAATATTGCTTCCGTGTATATCATGGGCGGGGCGGTCTACGTGCCCGGAAACATTCAAGGTTTGTTGCCCGAAAGCGAGAATCTGGTCGCAGAATGGAATATCTATGCCGATCCGTTGGCTGCCAAGGAGATTTTTGAGTCAGGTTTACATCTGTTTCTCGTGCCGCTGGATGCTACCAATCAGGTGACGATCGATAAGAAAAATACCCGGCAGTGGCGCAAAGGTAGCCCGGTGGGAGTCTTAGCAGCCGATATCTACGATATGCAATTTAATAAATGGGGAGCCGATCGGACCGGGGTCTGGGATTTGATGACCGCCGCTATCATGGTCAAGCCTGATCTGTGCGATTTCCAATCGCTTCATCTGCAAGTTATCACAGAAGAAGGGAATACCAATGGCCAGATTGTTGTCGTTCAAGGGGAGCGGCCCAATATTCAAGTGTGCCTGAAACCCGACGTGAGGCAAATCCGGCAGACATTAGATCAAGTCTTTTCCAGCGGTTGGCGTCCGTAGTATTTGTCTCATGGAACTTGTTGCATCTAAGGCACTTCACAAGTACTTTAGATGCAACAAGCTGCTTTCACTGCCGTATTATCTCAAGGTTTCCGGAAGTGGCTGTTTCCCCCGGGCCAGGTTCGTTCTGGGAAGAAACGCTGAGAGTAACCCCGCCAGGATCATCCCGCTGCCTACAACGCTCAAGGTGATATGCCAGGCATCGGCGAAGTTGATCCCGTCGATGATGTGTGTGGGAGCCATGAGGAATTGGATGGTGAGGGTGAGCAGGCCGACAGCGCCCAGGGCGATGGATGCGGCGTGCTTGCCGGTGGGGGTTTCTCCGGCGGGCTTCTCAAAATTGACACCCTGCCAGATTCCGGGGATGCGGATGATGAGGAAGACGATTAGGGTGAGGACGTTGGCGTAAAGGACACCGTCCACGGGCATGGAACTGCCGCGCAGGGCACGCGAGGCAAACATATGGATGGCATTGATAACCGTGCCAATGATCAGCGCGATCATGGCGGATTGGTAAGCGCCTTTGGTTCCGCGGACCAGTTGGACCACTGCGCGCACACCTAACACCCCGGCGGCGATACCGATCAGCACGAACAACACCCACAGCCACTGGTAAGGGGCGATGCCTGCGAACTTGCCCGAGTAACCGGTTGGGTTGATCGTGACGCAGGTTGTTCCAGCGCCACCCATCAGGGTGAAGGTAGCAGTGAGAGCCATCAAGACGATGGCGACAATGCGCAATGTTTTTGCCCACCAGGTGTTTCGCATGTTGCACTCCTCTCTGACTTGCATATAGTGATTAGGACCAGGAAAAACCGGCCACGAATGCGGCCGTCATTACCAGGAGCAGGGCGGGCAACAGCTTGAGGAGCATGCTGCGCGAGAGCAGAGG
>JAEXTI010000199.1 GCA_023406965.1 Chloroflexota bacterium | reverse complement strand
TCTCGTTGTTGCGCGTTTCGCCCACGCCGTTCTGCGTGATGGACGAGGTGGACGCGATGCTGGACGAAGCTAATGTTGGACGCTTCCGGGATTTGCTGGTGGAGTTGACTCAAAAGACGCAGTTCATCCTGGTAACGCACAACCGCAACACGGTGCAGGCGGCGGATGTGATTTATGGAATCACCATGGGACGTGATTCGGCCAGCCAGATGATCAGTCTGCGATTGGATGAACTGAGCGAAGATATGGTCAAGTAAGTTCAACTGAGATAAATCAAAAAAGGGTCGGTGCTCTGCACCGACCCTTTTTTGATTGCTTTATTCGTTTCCAGAAGCTTATTGCTGCTGCTGCATGATGAGTTCGGCGGGAAGTTCTGGATCAACGGGGGTGTTGTTCATCCAGACATCATCGAACGTTTCGACGCTTAACTCGGTGCGTTTTTCGGTCAGCCATTCGCTGAAGGCTGTGTTTTGTTTGTTTTGGTATTCGGTATCGGTCGCGGGGCGAGTTTCACGGCCCAACAATTGGATGATGTGATAACCGAAGGTGGTCTGGACCGGCTGGCTGACCTCACCGATTTCCAGGGCAAAGGCTGCATCTTCGAACTCGGCAACCATTGCGCCTTTGGTGAACCAACCCAAATCGCCACCCTGATCCTTATTCGAGTAATCTGTGGACAATGTAGAAGCGAGCTTCAACCATTCTTCACCAGCGGCAAGGCGGTCCAAAACGGTCTGGGCTTCTTCGGCCGATGCGACCAGAATGTGGCGGGCCCAGACGTACTCGGAATCGCGAGCAACGTCAGCGGTCACGGCAGCTAACACCTTTTCGCGCAGAATCTGGCGATAGAAATAGTTGGTGAACTGGGCGTCGCTGTATTGAACGCCTTTCAGGTCGGTCATATATTGCTTCAAGACACCCTGGTAGCCTTCCTCGGTGTACGGTGTGGCGGTGGGGTAAGGTGTCATTGTGGGGCCGGATGTTGGGGTAACGGTCGGCGTGGCGTTGACATCTGGGGTGGCCGTCGGGGCGAGGGTGGCTGTAGCTGTTGCGGTCGGCGTGTTAGGATCCAAGGTGGCCGTGATCGTCGGTGTGAGGGTGGGAGCCAGCCAGCCTTCCTGGGTCGGGTTCAGTGTGGCGGTGGGGTAAAAGGCGACCGTGGGAGCCGGGGTGGGCGTGCCACCAGGATAGAAGGCGAAATATTCCTGCTTCTTGGTTTCCACTTCTTCATCGGTCACAGTGATGCCGCGAATTTTGGCCTCCATGGCGATGATCTTATCGTCGATGAGGTTGTCGAGCACTTCTTTTCCCAGTGTGGTTGGGCTTTGCAGGTTGCTCTGGATTTGCTGATAGTAGTTTCCAAAGAATTGGAGATAGAAGGAGTTTGACGCCATGCTTTTGAGCTGGTCAATATAAACGAAGCGGGTGAAGCGGACTTCATCCTGATAATCGCCAAGAGTGACCTTCTGATCACCAATTTTTGCTACGGTTTTGTTCATCCGGAAGACCGTCTGATCGAGGATGCCGTACACAATGAGGGCAAGGACCACCACGACGAGACCGATGACCGCAAAGAGCACGCGCCGGCGCATGATGCGCTCGCGCTCTAGACGGGCCAGATGTTTCTTTGTGGTAATTTTGGGGGTTGGCGTTTTTGCCATAGGACGACCTCGGGACATAATAAAATAAGGGGGCAACGGGCGCCCGTTGCCCCCGCTGAGAGCACTCGGGGAATTAATCCCAGTCGGTTCCGCCGATGTAGGGCAGAAGGGCCAGTTGCCGGGCGCGTTTGACCGCGGCGGCGACTTCGCGCTGATGTTTGGCGCAGGTGCCAGTTTGGCGGCGAGGGCGGATTTTGCCCTCTTCGGTTACATAGCGGCGCAGCATATCTACCATTTTGTAATCGATTTCGGCGTTCTTATCGACACAGAACTGGCAAAATTTCGGCCGGGCGACGTAACGTCGCATGGTCGGCTGCTCATTATCCATCATGTGATCATCGTTCATCGGTCTTTCTCCAACGTGTTAGAAAGGGTAATCGTCTTCGGGTTGTTCGTCTTCAGAGAGAGCGATATCGGCATTTTGAGCGGCAGCGGAGTCGCGGCGGTCGCTGAGCATCATCATTTCAGTGGCGACGATTTCGACACTGATATGCTTGACACCTTCGCTATCTTCCCACCGGCGAGTTTGAAGGCGGCCTTCGACATAAACCTGCTGGCCTTTGACCAGGTATTGTTTGCAGATTTCAGCCAGGTTGCCCCATGTGACGATGTTGAACCATTCGGTTTCTGTGTGGCGTTCGCCATCGGCGGAATTCCAACTGCGACTGGTGGCAACCGTGAAGGTTGTGACCGGTTTGCCGGAGGGGGTGTACCGCATTTCTGGGTCGCGGCCGAGATGGCCGATAATCATGACTTTGTTCAAACCCCGGCTCATGAGCTAGCTCCTTTAGATCCGCTAATTCTCTCCAACGACCTTGCCAAAAATTACTTGGCAGTAATCATATAGCGCATGATCGGCTCGGTCAACCGCAAATTGCGGTCGAGTTCCGTGCTGAACGAAGCGGGGAACGCAACGGCCAAATAGACATACTGGCCTTCGCGCTGCTTGTTGATGGGATAGGCCAGGCGGCGCTTGCCCCACAACTCGGCTTTTTCAACGGTGCCTTCGGCGCCGGTGATCCAACCCTTGACCTTTTCGATTAAGCTTTCAACGCCAGCTTCATCCTGGTCAGGATGGATGATCAAAATAACCTCGTAGTTACGCATGTGGAAACCTCCTTTCCTTGGGATTGCACTCTTCGGTCGCCGTGGGCGCCTTGAGGCGGAAAGTAACAACGGGTACAACAAGGTGCAATTTTACCACAGGCGGCTGGATATGAGTAGGAGGAAACCAACAATTTCCAAAGAGCCAAACCGGCTTTTGGGGTGTTTTTGAATGAGCAGTTATCAATTGCCCTAATAATTTTTGGCGAGGTCCATGCCGGCATACAAACCGGCGACCTCGTCGGCGTAACCGTTCATGAAGAGGGTGGGCCTGCGCCCCGATTCGCCAATGCGGCGCTCGCTGGCTTGAGACCAGCGTGGGTGGGATACGTCGGGATTCACATTAGCATAGAAGCCATACTCGTTGGGGGCAGCGTTCATCCACAAAGACACTGGCATCTGGTCGGTAAGTTCAATTTTGACGATGGACTTGATACTCTTGAAGCCGTATTTCCAGGGCACTACCAGGCGCAGCGGGGCGCCGTTTTGGGGGAGTAAATCTTTGCCATACAGACCGGTTGCCATGAGGGTCAAGTCGTGCATGGCTTCGTCCAGGCGCAGACCCTCCACATAAGGCCAGGCGAAATAGCTGGATTTTTGTCCGGGCATTTGCTGGGGGTCATAGAGCGTGATGAAGCGAACGTACTTGGCATCCGTTGTGGGTTCCACGACCTTGAGTAATTGGTTGAGGGCGAATCCGTTCCAGGGAATAACCATGGACCAACCTTCGACGCAGCGCATCCGGTAGACGCGCTCTTCTTGGGTGAATTGCTGGCGAATGGAGTCCATATCGTAAACGCCGGGTTTATTGACCATGCCTTCAACGGAAACCTGCCAGGGGGAAGTAACGAAATCTCTGGACAGGCTGGCGACACGCTCTTTGTCAGTGGTGAATTCGTAGAAGTTGTTGTAGTTGGTGATTTGCTCGAAATCATTGGGCGTATCGGGTAAGAGTGTTGGCTCTTGGGCTGGGGCGCTGTCAGAAGTGGCAGCGGGCATGGGAGCGCAGGCCGCCAGGGCTGAGCCCGCAGCCACTACCAGCGCTTCGCGCATGAATTTTCGGCGCGATAGGTAAACATACTCGGGAGTGATTTCCGAGGAGGGGATTGGGGGAACTTTATACCGCATAAGATTACCTCTAAGAAATGCCGGTAGAAAACCCGCTCAAGCGGACAGATCTTCTGACCGGTTATAAACCTGCCATGTGATGAAGCAAGGCTCGGGTGAGGAGGGTGTCAGCGGTGGAGCGGTGCGCATTGGGCAGGCTAATGTTGCACTGGCGACCAGCGGCCGCCAGTGATTGATATTTGTAAGCGCGCCGGCGAGGATCCCATTCACCGCGATATTCTGCGTAGAGTTTGAGTAGATCAAAGGTGTTGAGGCGTTCTTTCCAGGGCAAGTTATAACGAGCGTGGGATTGAGCCATTAAACGCAGGTCGAAATCTGAATTGTAGATGACCACCATGCGCCCGAATAAGGCCCCGCGGACCTGCGGCCAAACAACCGGCCACGAGCGCGCAGTAGCAACTTCTTCGTTGGTGATTCCGTGAATGGCGGTAGCTTCGGCTGGAATGGGGCGGCTGGGTTTGACCAGCGTTTCGACGAGTGGCGTGCCGTCTGAATCGATGATGGAGATTTCGATGATTTCGTCTGTGCTGTTCAAGCCGGTCGTCTCGGTGTCAAGATAGACCGGATTCTTTTGAATGATCGATCGAGCGATCTCGGCAGCGCGCTGTTGCGCGGTTTGGGCGGGGGTGGTGGTCATGGCTTGTTCCTAAGGCAGATTCCAAAGACTCATTTCATCCAGTTCGACGGTGAAATTGGACGTATCGTAGGCGGCAACAAATGCACCGATGTAACCAGAGGCAAATGTGCCGTCAGAGACTTCTTCGAGCAAAGCTCCGTTCGCGTATAAGGTGAGTTTATTCCCTTGGGCGAGAACCCCAAGCCGGTTGATTTGATTTGATCCAGACAGAATCGATGATGAAGATTTGAGACCAACTAACTCAGAATCTATATCATTGTTGAAGTCGATGACGCGGACTCCATATTGTCCATCGCAGGTGAAGCCCAAAAAGTACCCCGAGCTTTCTTCACCGGCGCGGAAGACGAGACCATAGACATCATCGCCGGCGCAGGTTTGGGTGCGGAATTTCCCTTCCAGGTAGAAGTTGGAGGGGCTTTGCGAATATGTCAGGGACCAGCCGTGCCAGCCTTCGGTAGTTTTTCCGGTCAGTAGGAGGACCCCATCACCGGCAACGATTTTGGTGTGATCGTTTTCATCTTTCCAAAAGTTCTTGCCACTGCTCAGACTGTCGTTCCAGGTGGGCTCGCCATATACCTGGCGGGGGTCTCCGGGGTTGGTGGTGGGGGTGAAGGAGGGTTCGGGTGTGGGCTGCACGGTGGGTTCGGGCGTGTTGGTGGGCGCAGTGGTAGCTGTCGGCATAGGCGTGTCGTCTGGCCCGGGAAGCTGTTCTATGGGCTGTTCGGTGAGCAGACGGCTGACTTCTGTACCAACCAGGTCTGCTGTGGGGGTTGCTTCGGAAGCTATGGGAAGGTTGCAAGCTGACAGGATCAGCATTGCAGCCAGAAGGACGAAGGGGGATATTCTCACAAATTTGATCTTCATTGTTCCTCTTCAGATGTAAATTATATCCACGAAAAATAATAACAAGATTAAATATTGGGGTTAGTCATTCGGCGAACACCCGAATGTAGAGCCTTTGGGTTGTTCCTGGATGAGTGCGGAAATGTTCGGAGGGGCGGAAGCCAGGAATCCAGGCGATGTCTCTTGCGCTGAATAGGAGCGGCCAATTCGGCCTGGCCCGGCGCGGAAGACCCTGGTTGATGAAAAAGTCGGCCAACTTTTGTGATTTACCCTGCATTCCCAGGGGGAAGAATCGATCGGAAGGCTGGGGGGGACGGAGATAAAGGGGAGCGGTGATGGCGGCAGCATCCAGGCAAGCCTGCCAGGGATCACTCTCATTGGCCCAAGGAGGTGGTTCCGTGGCGGTTTCTAGCCACCATTGGCGGCCTAGAGCGATTTTCCCGGGAACCGGCAAGATGATTTCGCCATCGATCTGCGGCCAGCCGTGGGGGATTGGAAGCGACTGCGGGCTATCGGCGAGGTATAGGCGGGGAGGCTCGAGGATGAGGCTGAGACCTAAGGCAAGGTTGAGCGATCCGGTACGGGTGGGACGAGAAAGAAAGCTGAGACCGCGCTCAATGACATCGAAGTCCAGGTCGCGCAATCCGGGGCGCAGGCCTTCAAACGCTCTTCTGAGGAGGCTGCGCTGCAAGCCGGCAGACTGAACGCGAAGATCGTCCCAGTCTAGCGCAACATAACCGGGGCCATCTTCTACGAAGCAGTTTTCCCAGGCTGATGCAAGCACGCTGGCAATCGTATCAGCGTCGCCGGCTAAGGCGCGACCTGTTCGCCAGATGACCTGGCGAATTTGCGGATTGTAGGTTTCCAGGTGGGGAATAAGCTGGTGGCGGAGGCGGTTGCGGTAATAGGTTGTGTCGTTGTTGGTGGCGTCGAGGCTGGGAGAAAGACTTTCGTTGGCGCAATAGTTTTCGATGTCATTGCGCCAGACACCCAAAAGCGGGCGGACCAGCGGGATTGACTCGTCCCAACCTTCATTCAGACTGACGGGAAGCATGCCTTTCAAGCCGGAAAGTCCAGCTCCACGGAGCAGGTGCATGAGGATGGTTTCCACCTGGTCGTCCGCATTGTGGGCTACCGCCACGGCTTGAGCCTGATGCCGGCGAGCCTGGGCGAATAGAAAACGATAACGCAGGGTGCGGGCGGCTTCTTCGGTGGAAAGATGCTGCGTTTTGGAAAAAGAGCGCACCTCCCCTTCTCCAAGGAGAAAGGGGAGGCCGTTAATAGCAGCCCAATCTTGCACAAAGCGGGCTTCGGTGGAAGATTCGGGCCGTAAATGATGATCGAAATGGGCGATCAGGAGGTTGTAATGCAGGGCGTGGAGCGCATGAGCCAAGCAGAGGCTATCGGGGCCGCCCGATACGCCGATGAGCAGGGGGAGAGAGGTGTTGAGACGACAATCATCGCGCGCGGCTGCGGCGACCTGATTGAGCATCGCTGATGACTGCTTCAAGGTGGGCATGGTTTAAGTCTATCATTAAACCCGCTCGGTAATCAGTCGCAACTAGGCAGTGATCGGCAGCAAGACGTAGAAGGTGCTTCCGCTGCCCGGCTCGGACTCGACCCAAATTCGGCCAGAGTGCATTTCAACGATGCGGCGGCTGATGGCGAGGCCAAGCCCTGATCCAGGAACTGGATGGTCGGTGTGGTTGATGCGGTGGAATTGATCGAAAATAACCTCTTGCTGTTCGGTTGGAATGCCGGGGCCGTCATCTGCGACAGAGAAGAGCAGGGATTTCTTGAATAACGCCTGGCAGGAAAGGGCGATTGTGGATTCTGCGGGCGAAAACTTGTGAGCGTTGTCTAATAAATTCGACAGCACTTGCTTCAAGCGCTTGCGATCCGCAGTTATGTCCGGTAGGTTGGGAGATATCGAAACGACGAGATGCTGTGATGCCCGGGCGATGTCATTTGAAAAAGAAGCTGCGACTTCTTCCACCAGCTCGGCGGGTGAAAAGGTGGATCGGTAAAGCGTGACCCGATTGGCTTCGAGGTGCGAAAAATCGAGCATCTGATCGATTGCGCCAAGTAGTTGGCGACCGCTGTCGTGAATATCGGCAAGGTATTCCTTCTGGGTGGTGTTGACTTCGCCAAACCGACCGTCGGAGAGCACTTCGGCGAAGCCAATGATAGAGTGGAGCGGCGTACGGAGTTCATTGGAAATGCCCGAGAGGAAGCGGCTTTTCAACTTATCCAATTCCACCAGGCGTTTGTTTGTTCGCTCCAGTTCATCCATCTGGCGGTCGATCTCGCGAGCAATGTAATGGCGTTCGACCGCGCGAGCCAAGATTTCAGCGACGTTGCGGGAAAAGCTTAATTCTTCGTTGGTCCATGAATGGGTTCGGGTATTGCTGGAGTAACCGAGGAACCCAGTCAGATCACCTTCCAAAAATAATGGGATTAGCAGTAAAGCATGGACTTTTCGCTCTTGCAAATAGGCGGTGATGTACTCGTCTTCTGGCGAATTGCCTGGATAGGCGACGATTTGATTATGTTGAATCCGATCGAACCAGGAGGTTGAAGCTTTCATTTCAAAATCTTCACCAAAAGGTTGATCCTGTTGATGGCCGGGGCGAACCCATTTAAAATTGGCCCTCGCGATGGACTTGTTCTCAATAAACCGGTACACAAAGGCCACATCTGCTCCGAGCGCTTCGCCACTATCTTTGAGCGAATCGTCTGTAACATCATCTATATCCGA
>JAEXTI010000151.1 GCA_023406965.1 Chloroflexota bacterium | reverse complement strand
AGATAAGGTTGGGGAGCCATAGGTAAATAGCTTGTATCTACTCAGAGAGTTGGGAAAGTTCCGGCTTCCTCCACCGTGGGTTAATTTGTTGCAATATCTCCATAGGTGATATATCAATGGTTGATATATATAATATAGCTCACGTTTAAGAAATGTCAAGCTACAAAAACCCACCAAGGGGTGTAAAAACAAACCCGCATCGCGAAATCCGATGCGGGTTTGTTTTTTGTTGGTTTATCCCCGTGCGGCGGCACGCTGGAAGCGCTGCTGCGGGCGGCGCTGGGGCTGGTTCTGCGGCGGGCGGCTCTGCCGCACAGGTTGCGCAGGGGCGGAGGTTGTCGGTAGAGCGCTGACCTCGAAGCCTTCCATGTGCAGCCGCTCCAGCGGCGATTTGAGCAGCCGCTCGATAGTGCGCACCATGGCCATGTCTTCAAAGGTGACCAGGCTGAGGGCTGTGCCCAGGCGCTCCATGCGCCCGGTGCGCCCGGTACGGTGGGTGTAGGCTTCGGCGGTGTCGGGCATGTCAAAGTTGATCACATGCGTGATCTGGGACACGTCGATGCCGCGGGCGGCGATATCCGTGGCGACCATAATCCTGACTCGCCCGGAGCGGAATTGATCCATGGCCTCCTGGCGGCGGTTCTGCGAGAGGTTGCCCTGCAGCGAGGTGGCCGACAGGCCGCTCTTGATCAGTTGCTCGGCCAAACGCTTGGCGCGGTGCTTGGTGCGGGTGAAGACCAGCACCTGCCCATTCCCCGTTTCGCGCAGCAGCTCGAGGAGCATGTCGGTCTTGCGGGTCTGGTCGATGGGGTACATGGCGTGGCTGACGGTCTCGATGGGTTGGGACATGCCCACTTCCACGTTGACAGGGTTGGTCAGAAAATCGTTGGCCAGCCCGCGGATTTCAGCGGGCATGGTGGCCGAGAACAGCAGCGTCTGCCGGTTGGCAGGCACAGCGGCCATAATGCGGCGAATGTCGGGGAGGAAGCCCATGTCAAACATGTGGTCGGCTTCATCCAGCACCACCACCTCGATACCGGAGAGGTTGACGAAGCGCTGGTTGTACAGGTCCAGCAGGCGGCCGGGGCAGGCCACGGCAATTTCGGCGCCCCCGCGCAAGCCGCGGATTTGCGGCTGGGTGCTGACGCCCCCGTAGAGGGTCAGGCTGCGCAGGCCGGTTTTGCGGCCCAATTGGCTGATGGCCACGTGGGTTTGTTCAGCCAGTTCGCGGGTGGGGGCAACGATGAGGGCGCGAAGCTTGCCGCGCGGGCCTTTCATCAAACGTTCAAGAATGGGCAGCACGAAGGCGGCTGTTTTGCCGGTGCCCGTTTGGGCCAGGCCCAACACGTCACGCCCTTCCAGAATGGCAGGGATGGTTTGGGATTGGATAGGAGTCGGGATGGAATAACCGGCAGATACGATACCCGCGTGGATTTGCGGGTGCAATTTAAATTGGTCGAAAGTCACAAGTAGTCCTTAGGCGCAAAAAATGAGCCAGGGACAACCCCAGCTCACTCACATAGGCAATGGATGAAGTTTTAGATCCGAATACACCAAGTAAGTAATGGCAGTATACCACATAAATCTAGATTTTTCCGATACAAGTTAAGACGATGCTAATCAGCCTCCCCTCTGCTCCTTCTCCCTTCCAGGGAGAAGGCGGGGATGAGGGTAAAAAAAGGTCCTACAAAGGCCAATGTCGCCCTAACCCTCTGATAAATCATGCCTCATCAGACGGCGAGGCTACCGGGAACGGGTAGATACTTTTGCTGCATCTCGCCTCGCCGCTACAAAATGCTTTCATTTTTGGTACATCGCCCGCTCACCATGCCGCGCATTTTGCGGCAGCGGTTCCTGCCCGGCGGCGATGCGCTTGTAAGCGGACTGGTGCCGTCGGATGTACTCGGCTGCCGTTTCAAAACCGAATTCCTCCTGCAATCGGGCTACCGTCAGCGTTGGGTCGAGCGGCTCGATCAAGAAATGCCCGGCGTCGGTATGGTCGCGGACGAGCACTCGACCAGGATAGGCTTGTAAGATACGGTCGGGGATGCTGTAGTTGAAGTCGGAATGGCACATGGCGTAATCCAGGTTGATGTCGCGGCACAGCAGGTTGACCAGCCCGCTGCTCTCCTCCAGAATCGTCCCGCAGGGGTCGATGATCCGTGAGCGGGTGTGGGCCGAGGCAGAGATGACGTAGTAGTGATGCTGCCAGGCGTAGGCTTGCAGGGGGAATCCGCCGTTGTAGGCGGAGGGCCAGAACACGACACGCGCCCCTTTTTGGGCCAGCTCGGCCCAACTCTGCGGGAACTGGATGTCAAAGCAAATTTGGATGCCAATGCGCCCAAAATCCAGGTCGAAGACCGGCGCGGACGCGCCAGGGGTTGTGCCTTCCTCGAAAATCGTGTAATCGGGCGAGGAAGTGACCGGGTGATTCTTGTCATAGATTCCCAGAATATCGCCCTTGCGATCGAGCACCACGGCGGAGTTGAAGCACTGCTCGCCCCGCCGGGTGAACAACGGGCAAATGATATAAGTGCAGTGGCGGCGGGCGCGCTCGGCGGCGGCGCTGAGGGTGGGCCCGTCCAGAGCTTCGGCCACTTCGAAGACCGATTTGCTTTCCACCCCGGCGGTGCTAAAAGTCTCCGGCAAACACACCAGGTCCGGCGATTGGCGCAGGGCCAGGTCGAGCAAAGCAAAGATGTGTTTGCGGTTCTCCTCAGGTGTAGGAAAGTACGTTTGCGCCTGGCAAAGGGTGGCAATTCGCGCGCGAGTGGTCATCTTGGCTCCTCTTCGATCTTGGGGTTTCGATATTTGTCACAGCCATTGTATACCAAATCTTTACCTGCCCAACTGCCTGCCCTCATACAATGGGGGTGAGCTTGGAACTGGCATACAGTCTTCTCGTATTCTGATGATTGGAGTAATGGTATGAAAAAAGCACTCATAATTCTTATAATTTGTATCACACTATTGACCGCCTGCACGGCCGCGCCGGTTGGCTCGGACCAGGTGGAAGCCGCGACGCAATCGGTCGATCCGGCGGTGGCCGAGGTGGATATCGAAGATTCGTCCGCCAAGGTGGTGGAAAGCTCGCAGTCGGCGGAAGATGCTCTGGCCGAAAACAGCCCCACCCACGGCGACGAGTCGGATTACGCCTACGATGCCGCCGATGCGGTAACCATCACCCTGAACGGCGATTCGATTTCAACCTCCGGTCAAGGCGTGGTCGTGGATGGCAACACCGCCACCATCATCGCGGCGGGCACGTACAGCCTGAGCGGCGCCCTCTCGGATGGACAGATTGTTGTTAACACCGAATCCGAAGCGGTTGTCCGGCTGGTGTTGAATGGGGTCGACTTGCGCAGCTCGGGGAACAGCCCGCTGCTTATCGAGAAGGTCGAAGAGGTGGTCATTATCCTTGCCGACGGCACCGAGAACTTCATTACCGATGGGGCAGACTATACCTTTGCCAGCGCTGAAGTGGATGAGCCCAATGCTGCCTTGTTCAGCAAGGCAGATCTGACCATCGCCGGGAACGGTTCGTTGACCGTGGCTGGGAATTATAACGACGGCATCGCCAGCAAGGACGGTCTGCTCATCGCCGGAGGAACCATCACGGTGACGGCAGTGGATGACGGCGTCCGTGGCAAGGATTACCTGGTGGTGGAAGCTGGCAACCTGAACGTCGAGGCGCAGGGCGACGGCTTGAAAGCCGATAACGCCGAGGACGCCACTCAGGGCTACATCGACATTTCCGGCGGGGCGATCACCGTCAACGCGGGCGGAAACGCCCTCCAGGCAGAGACGGATGTGATTGTCACCGATGGGGTTTTGTCTTTGACGGCTGGCGGCGGCAGTGCCAGTTATGCCAGTGCCGATACCTCGATGAAAGGCATCAGTGTGGGAGCCAACATCAACATCGACGGTGGGGCCTTTACCGTCAACGCGGCGGATGACGCCCTCAATGCCAACGGCAACATTGTGATTAACGGCGGGACCTTTGCGCTGGCGACCGGTGACGACGGCATGCACGCCAACACCAGCCTGGAAATCAACGGCGGCTCCATCGAAATCACCGAGTCCTACGAAGGCCTGGAAAGCGCTTTGATCACCCTCAACGCCGGAGATATCTGGGTCATCGCCGACGATGATGGTATCAACGTAGCCGGGGGCGTGGACGGTTCCGGCATGGGCATGCGTCCCGGCGGCGGGCAGCCCGGGCAGGATATGTTCGGGGCGGCATCCGCGAACGGCTACTACTTATACATCCACGGTGGCACCATCCTGGTGGAGGCGGCCGGCGACGGGCTGGACGTCAACGGGGCCA
>JAEXTI010000106.1 GCA_023406965.1 Chloroflexota bacterium | reverse complement strand
GACTGATTGATGCTGCCCAGAAAGCCGGAGCGGACCTGTGGTTTGTTGCCGGTGAAATGATTGGCAACTCGCCCGATGCAGTTCTGTACGATTTGGGCGGGTTGAAGCAGGTGGATGGCATCATTGCTTGGGGAGCTTTTTCGGGCCCCGAGATTTCTCAGAGATCGGCCAAAGAATTTCTGGCACGGTTTCCGGGAATTCCCGTGGTCAGCGTGGAATTCCCGGTGGACGGCTGCTCGCTGGTGCAATTCGATACCCGAAAGGGATTTAACGCTACGCTGAACCACCTGATTCACGTGCACGGACGGCGGAAAATTGCGTTTGCTGTTGAGGGAGATCAGGCGATGGAGGGGCGGGGGAGCGCTTTCATTGAACTGATGCGCGAGCGCGGTTTATATAATCACGCCCTGGTAGGAAATTTGCTGGATTTCGTGGAATATGGCTTTGTTCCGGGGGTAGACTTTGACGCGATCATAGGTTATTCGGATGCAGTGGCGGTCAAGGTAATTCATGACCTGAGGGACATGGGCTATATGGTTCCGCAGGATGTGGCTGTGACCGGATTTAATGATGGGCAGGAGGCGCGGGGGGGCTTGCCGCCGTTGACATCGGTGCGGTTGCCGTTTCGCTGGGCGGGGCAAAGGGCGGTTGAACTGCTGGTAGATCTTGTTGTGGGGAAAAATAACGGCCCGCTGGTTGAAAATGTGGACACTTATCTGATCACGCGGCGTTCGTGTGGTTGCCTGGAGCCAATGGCCGAGGAAGCAGCAGCTTTGGGAATGACACTGCCGGAGAAGAGCCTGGGGGAAATGCTTTTGGAGCGTCGCGGACAACTGGTGCAGGCGATCTCTGAGAACATGGGCACTTGGATGTCGGCGGAGGCAAACCGTTGGGCCGAGCAGCTTTTGGACTTGTTTCTCGATGAGATCAATCAGCCTGCCGAACAAGGTGCTGCGGAAAGCTCGCGAGAATTTCTTTACGCTTTGGATGGACTGCTGCGCGAGGCGCTGCTGGAAGGAAGCAACATCAGCCGTTGGCAGAATGCAATCACGGTGTTGCGGCGGTATCTTTTTGGTTATCTAGATCCCCAGGCGCTGCGACATGCTGAAGATTTGACTCAACAGATGCGCGTGATGGTTGCGCAGTCGGCGATTCGCTCTGAGATTTTCCAGACCTGGCACATGTCGCAGCGCACAGAGATCATGCGGCAGGTTGAGTCCGATTTGCTGCTGGCCTCTGATTTCGCCGAGATGCTGTGCGTGCTGAACGAGGGCTTGAAGCGGTTGAAGATCAAGGACTTCTACCTGGTGGTCTACGAACAAGATGAGGGCCAGGTGGATGTTCCCAGGCTGGTGTTGGCTCATCGAGATGGGGTGGACTTGCCGGTGGAGGGGTATGAGGGGCCTTTTGGGCTTGCGGATATTCTGCCGAAAGGCGTTTTGGCGAGTGGCCGGGCGCATTTTCTGGTGATCGAAGCGTTGCATTTCCAGAGCGAACAGTTGGGATATATTGTTTTCGATACGGAGCCGCCCGACGACCCGAGCGAATGCGATGTTTTCCAGGCGTTGCGGATGCAGATCAGCAGCGCTTTGAAAGGTGTGCGCTTGCGCCGGCAGTTGCAAGAAGCTTTAAGCGAAGCAGAAGAAGCCAACCAGTTGAAAAGCCGCTTCCTTTCGATGGTCAGTCATGAATTACGCACGCCGCTCAACCTGATCGTTGGTTTGAGTGAAATGGCCATGCGCCAGCAGGTACGGGGCGGAAAGGCCTCGAAAGAGATGATGAAGAAATTCAACGAGCAGATCTATGCATCGGGGCAGCACCTGGATCGCCTCATTAGAGATGTGTTGGATTTGGCCAGCAGCCAGGTTGGGCAGATGGCTTTGATGAAAAAGCCAATGGATATTGTATCTGTATTGAAGGACGTAGAGGGAATGGGGCGTCAACTGGCGGAACAGAAGAACCTGGCCTTCCGCGCTGTACTGGGCGAGAATTTGCCGATGGTGGACGGAGACAAGACCCGGATCCGGCAGGTGTTGCTTAATTTGCTTAGCAATGCCGTGAAGTTTACGGCGCATGGCGAAGTAGTGTTGAGCGCAGCGCGAGAAGGTGACTTTATTCAAATCTCGGTGCAAGATACCGGGTTGGGAATTGCCGAAGAAGAGCAAGAGCGAATTTTTGACGAGTTCCAGCAATCCGACCGATCCATGGTGCGAGGATATGGCGGGATTGGTTTGGGGCTGGCGATCACCCGGCGGTTGGTGGAGTTGCACGGTGGGAAGATTTGGGTCACCTCCAGCGGTACGTTGGGTGGTGGTTCTACCTTCACGTTTACGCTGCCTGTGATGGCTGAAGCGGTTGAAGAAACGGTTGTTCCCAGTTCGCGGGAAGGGAAGGTGCTTATTTTGACAAAGGCCGCAGCTTCAGCTTACGATTTAACAGATCATTTGGTGAAGAGCGGCTTTCAGGTAGAAGAACTGGTGGTACAAGATCCGCAAGAGACCCTTGAATCGCTATTGGCTTCTCCGCCTGGCGCGGTAGTGTTGGATATTGCCCCGGCGTCGGAGCAGGGCTGGGAAATCATCAAAAAGTTGAAGGAAAACCCGGCCACTCAAGACATACCCGTGTTGTTCTTCTCCTTGATGGTGGAAGAAAATGTTGGCTCGGTGTTTGAGATGGATTATTTGGAGAAGCCGGTGGGCGCGGATCAATTGGTCAGCGCGCTGCGCAGACATGGGGTGAGGTTAGGCGGGGGAAAAGGATGCGCAAAGATCCTGATTGTGGATGATGAGCCGGGAATACTGGATTTGCACACTCGCATGGTGAAAACGGAAATGCCGGAAAGCGTTGTGTTGCAGGCCAATGACGGCGCTCAGGGTCTGGAGATCATGCGCAGAGAGCAGCCGGATTTGGTGCTGCTGGATTTGATGATGCCTGAGTTGGATGGATTTGGCGTGTTGAAAATTATGCAGGAAGATCAAAACCTGCGAGGCATACCGGTAATCATTTTAAGCGCTCAAACACTGACCCGCCGAGAGATATCGCGATTGAACCAGGGGGTGGCTGCGGTGTTGGGTAAGGGTTTGTTCTCCACCGATGAGATCATGGAGCGCATCCAGGGGGTGTTGATGCGAACGGCGCGCCTGGGGAGCGAATCACAGCACCTGGTGCACCAGGCGTTGGCATATATCCATGAGCACTACAAAGAGCAGATTTCCAGACTGGATATTTCTCGCCATTTGCATGTCAACGAGCAGTATTTGTCGCGTTGTTTTTCGCGGGAACTTGGAATTGGTCCGATGGCATATCTGATGCGCTTTCGAGTGGAGCAGGCCAAGCGGCTGTTAGAGCAAGGCAACCATACCATCACCCACGTAGCGCTTGAGGTGGGTTTGTCGAGTCAATCCTATTTTTCCAGGCTGTTCTTACAGGAGACCGGGATTACGCCTTCGGCATATCAACGTGGGGAGCGGGGGAAGAAATAGGCGGGAACTGGCTACAAAAGTGCACGAGAAAGTTGTTTCTGTAAATGACTTACCCGGTGATCCCTGGTATTAATAAAACGTGCCTGCTGGGAATTCCTAAAAACCTCAAAATTGCACCCTCCCTTTGAATTGGGTGTGGAAACTAAAAGCATTGACGATTTGTGATCGTTTAGAGGCAAGCGATGCTGCGAACCTGCCTGATTGCCGCTCACGACCCGTGGTTTATCCAGCTTCTTAGAATTTATTCTGAAGAAAGCGGTTTCAGGGTGGTTCAGGCCTTTGAGGGGCAGGATGTGCTGCCGGTTATTCACCAAGAATCTCCCCAGGTGATCTTGATGCAAGTGGATTTGCCGGGACAGGTGCAAACAGAAGAGGTGTTACAGTCGATTTACAACGATCCGCAGGCGATGTCAATTCCGCTGCTGGTCTTCTCTTGGGAAGGACACGAAACGTTGACCAGCCGGCAAGGGGGGATTGTGGCGCATTTAACCGAGCCTGTGACGTATGATGCCTTTGTCGACGCGTTGAATCAGGCCGGCATCAGCCTTTGAAGTTTGAAGGCGCGCAGACGGATTGTTACCGGCAACGAAATGATCGGAATATCGGCTTGAAAAAGGCTTTCATTCCTACCAAGCTGGTAAAATAGGG
>JAEXTI010000058.1 GCA_023406965.1 Chloroflexota bacterium | reverse complement strand
AGCGGGATGGAGCATTCGGGGCCGGAAGTGGCGGCGCAGGCGTTGCTGGATGTGATTTTAAAGCGAGCCAGGCGGTAGACGATGGCGGCTCAAAAACGATTGGTGGTGAAGGTGGGCACGAGCACGCTGACGGGCGGCTCGCGCAAGCTGTCGCAGCCGGTGATCGTCGACCTGGTGCGCCAGGTCACACAGGTGCGGGCGCGGGGCTGGGCGGTCGTGCTGGTTTCGTCGGGGGCCATGGCCGCCGGTCGAGAAGCATTGGGTTATCCGGAACTGCCGCGCTTCATTCCCAAGAAGCAGATGCTTTCGGCGGTGGGCCAGCCGCGCCTGATGGCGATGTACGAGCAGTACTTTGCCATTTACGGGCAGCCGGCTGCGCAGGTGCTGCTGACGCGGGCCGATTTAACCGACCGGAGGCGTTACCTCAATGCGCGCAGCACGTTTGAAGCGCTGCTGATGCAGAAGATCACCCCGGTAGTTAATGAAAACGACACGGTGGCGACGGATGAAATTCGCTTTGGCGATAACGATAACCTTTCGGCGCAGGTGGCCAGCATGATCGAGGCCGATATCCTGGTGCTGCTGACTGATCAGGAGGGTTTGTATACCAGCGACCCGCGCCAGGACCCCGCCGCGGAACTGATCCACGAGGTGAAGGGCGAAATCCCCGGGTGGATGTACGAAGCTGCGGGAGGGAGCGTGACCGGGTTGGGAACGGGCGGCATGGTGACCAAGCTGCACGCCGCCGACATTGCCCGGCGGACAGGAACCACGGTGTTCATTGCGCGAGGCAACGAACCGGAAGTGCTGTCGCGGATTGCCGCCGGCGAATCGATTGGTACGCGCTTTGCCCCAATGGTGAATAAGCTGGAGGGCAGAAAGCGCTTTTTGCTGGCGGGAGAGCGCTCGGAGGGGGTGCTGAGCGTGGATGGAGGCGCAGAAAAGGCCCTGCTGCGCGGCGGCAGCTTGCTGCCGGTGGGGGTAAGCGGGGTGAGCGGCGATTTTGAGCGCGGTGACACGGTGCGCGTGGTGGGCAGCGAAGGGAAGGTGCTGGCCTTAGGGCTGAGCAATTACGCCGCCCGCGACTTGATGTGTTTCCGCGGCAGGCAGTCCAGCGAAATCGAAGCCATTCTGGGCTTTACATTTGGCGATGAAGTGATTCACCGCAACCATATGATTTTAATGTAAACTGCGAGTGCAGAGAGGAGCGCAAATGAATCTGGAGCAAATTGGAAAACAGGCCAAACAGGCGGCCCGGCTGATGGCCCAAACCGGCAGCGCGGCGCGAATCGCAGCCTTGCAAGCAATTGCGGAGGAGATTGAACGCTCGCAGGGAATGATCCTGCAAGAAAATGCCGCGGATGTGGCGGACGCCAAGGCCAAGGGTCTCAGCCCGGCGATGGTGGACCGGCTGCTGCTCAACCCGGCGCGCATCGCGGGGATTGTCGCCGATTTGCGCTCGGTGGCGGCGCTGCCCGACCCGGTGGGCGAGGTAATGGAGCAATCGGTGCTGCCCAACAACCTGCGGGTGCGCAAGGTGCGCGTGCCTCTGGGCGTGCTGGGGGTGATCTACGAGGCGCGGCCCAACGTGACCGCGGACGTGGCCGGACTGGCCTTAAAATCCGGTAACTGCGCCATCCTGCGCGGGGGCAGCGAAACCATGCGCTCCAACCGGGCCCTGGTGACAGCGATCCGAGCGGGATTGGAAGCCGCCGGGCTGCCCCAGGACGCCATCCAGTGGATCGACGATCCAGACCGTGCTCACGTTCTGGGGCTGCTGCAACTGGATGCATATGTAAACCTGATCATCCCGCGAGGCGGGGCCGGGCTGCATGAATTCTGCCGCAAGAACAGCCGCATCCCGGTGATTACCGGAGGGATTGGCATCTGTCACCTGTTCGTGGACGAGTCGGCCAACTTGACAGCCTGCCTGCCGGTGATCGAAAATGCCAAGATTCAGCGGCCCACGGTTTGCAACGCGCTGGACACGGTGCTGGTGCATGAGAAGGTGGCGGAGCGGTTCATCCCGGCGCTGGTCGAGCGGCTGGCGGGGGTAGGGGTGACCTTCCGCGGCGACCCCGAGACCATGCGCATTCTGGCGGGGCGCTTTGCGGACGTGGTGCAGGCGGCTGGGCCGCAGGACTTTGACACCGAGTGGTTGAGCCTGGTGCTGGGCGTCCGCGTGGTGAGCGGGTTGAGCGAGGCGGTTGAGCATATCGCGGCGCACAGCACAGGGCACTCGGATGGTATTTTGACCGAAGACAAAACTAATGCAGCCCGCTTCCAGGCCGAAGTGGATTCGGCGGCGGTGTATGTGAATGCCAGCACGCGCTTTACGGACGGATCACAGTTTGGGCTGGGGGCCGAGGTGGCTATATCGACCCAACGGGTGCATGCCCGCGGGCCGATGGGATTGCGCGAATTGACGACCTACAAGTGGCTGGTGGAAGGGGATTACACGGCGCGGTCGTAACGGCAGTGCTCTTGCACGACCCACATCATCCAGCGCATGCGTCCAACGCCTGTGCCCGCCGCCAGCGACCCGGCAGTGGTGATTTCCATGCCGCCGGTGGCCCCGCCTTTTTCAAAGTCTGAAACGATTCGCTCGCGGATTTCTTCGGGCGATCCGTTGCGCAGTAGGAAAGGCGGCATTTGCCCGTGGATGTAGGCCTCCGGCATCTTGCTGCGGATGAGGGCGGGGTCCACATCGGGGCCGTAGTTGACGGCGTTGATGCCCAACTCGCGCTGCTCGTCCAGCAGGTGGCCCATGGAACTGTCGGAGTGCTGGTAACGGCGCGAGCCGAGCGGGGCGAACTCGTCCAGGACGGCGCGAAGAACCGGCGCGCAGTAGGTATGATAGAGGCGCTTGTTGAACAGGGCGCAGTTATCGTCGGTGATCCACCAATCCTTGACATCATAACCGCTGAAAGCGCGCAGCACCCGGTTGAGCTCGACCATTTTGACCGCCAGCAGGTCGCGGAAGCGCGCCATCAAGTCGGGATAGTCATACAGCCAGAAGAACACGGTTTCGGCGGGCAGGACCGAGGTCATGATGGTGGCGGGGCCGCGACCGCCGGTGCCCAAAGAAGGAAGGGGTTTTCCGGCGGCTTTGCGCGTTTCCCATTCCTGGAGGAAGGCTTCGGGCAAGGCCCAGCTTTGGATGTCGATTTTTTCGGCGCGGTCTAAAATGCGGCTGAATTCCTCGGGGTCGTCGGTGGGCGGGGTGAGCCAGGGCGTGCCGCCTTCCACGTAGGAAAATTCACACTCGAAGAGGTTTTCGATGCGTTTGGGGCTGGTTTCCCAGGAGTCTTCGTCGAAGTAGGCACGACCTACGTATTCTCGCAAGAGTTGGTTGGCCTGGCGGTGTTGTTCGTCGCGGTAGGCTTTGTCGTGATAATAGCGCAGGGTGGATTCGACGTTGAGGAACTCGAACACCCAGTGGTCATCGGGGCTGAAGGACAACGCGCAGCGAGGCTTGGACGTAGTGAAGGTTTTGCAGGTTTCGTTTTCAATCCAAAAGGCATGTACATCCAGTTCGGTGGTTCGTTCGAGGAATTCAGGGTCAAGGATGGGCATTGCAACTCCGGAGAAGTTATTGTGCGAGCAAGTGGTTGAGTTCGCGAGCTGTTTGGGAAAGGGTACGCGTGATCAAGCTGTCGGCAGAGCGATAGGGGTCCGCAAATAATTGC
>JAEXTI010000505.1 GCA_023406965.1 Chloroflexota bacterium | reverse complement strand
CCTTTCCCGAACTGGCCACCTCTGCCGGGTGGGTGGTTCCGGCTGAAAGCGGGCGCAAGATCTACCTGTTGGGCCACCCCGGCGCCATCCTGCTGTACTCATCCCTGATTGCCTACTTCATCTATGCGAGGGCGGGCTACTATAAACCGGGCGCAGGGCGCAAAATCTTCGACCTGACCGTGCGCGGGGCGGTCAACTCCAGCCTGGGCATCGTGGCAATGGTGGGTATGGCGGTGCTGATGTCGAACACCGGCATGACCAACCTGCTGGCCGAAGGCTTGAGCCATAGTTTCGGTAAAACTTTCTATCCCCTGGCGGCGCCTTTCCTGGGCGCCTTGGGGGCGTTCATCACCGGCAGCAACAACAACTCCAATGTCTTGTTCGCCGGGCTGCAAATGCGCACCGCCGAGCTACTGCAACTGAGCGTGCCGCTCATTTTGGGCGCGCAGACGGCGGGCGGTTCGCTGGGCAGCGTCATGGCCCCCGCCAAGGTGATTGTGGGCTGCAGCACGGTGGGCCTGGGGGATAACGAGGGTGTGGTCATGCGCCCGGTGTTGGGGTACGGCATCATCCCGGTGATTGGGGTAGCCTTGATGACCCTGGTAGCGGTCTGGTTGGGGGTGGGGCAATGAGCAAGGCGCCGCAGCCCTTCAAGAAGCGTTACCGCCTGCAAATTCAGGTGGTTGCCTTGCTGTTAGGCTCGATTGTGCCCTTTGTTTTGTTCTATGCGCTTCAGGCAGGCCAGGGCGTTTGGTCCGCGATTGCTTTTGCCCTGATCGTGATCGCCATGCTGTTGACAGCCTGGGTGGGGTAAAAAAGGCCCGAATAATAGGTATGTGTGGGTGCGAAGCACCCACACATACCTATTATTCGGGAAACTTGCTCTTTACGTTGTGGGCACGAGCGGGGCGGTGCCCTGGTAGCGGTATCCGCGGCCGGGGATGGTCTGGATTCGGGAAGGGCGAGCCGGGTCTGGCTCAATTTTGCTGCGCAGCCGGTGCACCAACTGGGCCAGGCTGTCATCTCGCAGGCCGTCCACCAGGCTTTCTTCGGGCCACACCGCCCGGATGAGATCATCCTTCATGCACACCTGGCCGACGTGCGCCCGGAAGTAATCCAGCAGGCGCTGTTCGGCGGCGGTCAGCCCGGCCGGGTCAATGGCTTCGCCGCCCCAAGCCCGTAAGAAGAAATGTCCCTCCAGGCCAGACAGGCGCAAATCCTCGGCAGAGGGCTCGTCTGATTGGAATTCGCTCAGGCGGCGCTGCACAGCCGGATGGGACAACAATGCTTCCGTCTCCAGCGGGCAGCCCGCCGCGTGGGCCTCGCAGGCTGCGCGCAGCCAGGCGGGGTAACCCAGGGTCAACTCATACAATCGAGACAGAGTGGCTTCGTCCCAGCCCAGGCTGCGACGCTCCGAGAACTGCCGGGCGCTCCACAACGCGTCGGCGCGGGTAAGCGGCCCCAACCAGAGCGTATTGCCAAAGAATAGCTCGGCTAGTTCGTTACCGGCATCCAGTGGGCGGCGCATCCCCACGATCAGCGATAGTTGATATTTGTACCGATCCCGCAAAGCTCTCAAGTTGGAGTAAATGGCGCTTCCCACACTGGAAAGAGCGTCAAAACGATCAAGGATCAGGCACAAACCAGCGGGATTCTCTGCGAGGCGGTTGGCAAGCAGCACTTCCAGCTCTTTGAGTTCAAACGCGCTGCCATCCAGGGCCTCCGCCAGCAGGTCAAACAACGCCCCTGGCACTGCCTCGGGCAGGCGGTTGCAATCCACCAGGAGAAAATCGGGGTCTCCCTCCTGGCGGCCTCGATAGGCCAGAAAGCCCAGCAGGTTGCTCTTGCCCGAGCCGCTCAAGCCGATCACCGCCGAGCAGTCTCCGGCCCGAGCCGCCTTGCGCAGCGCCGCCACCTCGGCCGCGCGGTAGCTGGCCGGGTAGGAATCCCAAACAGGCATTAGTAGTGTTCCCAGTGAACCCGGGCTTCGTTGTATTGCGTGCGCGCGGACTTTTCTTCGGCAGGATAGCCTACCAATACCGCCGCCAGCGGCACCGCGGTTTCTGGGATGCCCAGCAAGCGGCGCACATCCGCTACCCGCGCTTGGATCGGATAGATCCCGGTCCAAACCGTGCCCAGGCCCATGCCTACCGCGGCAATGAGCATATTTTCAATCGCGGCGCTGCAATCCTGTACCCAATAATTGCCGCCCGATTCGGTGTAGCCCTGCTCAGGTCGTCCGCTGACCACAATGACAGCCGGGGCGTTAAATTTTGCGTATGGCAGCACTTCCTTCAAGCCGGCAACAATTTGAGGCTCGGTTAACACCACAAATTCCCAGGGGCGGTGGTTGGCCGCTGAAGGAGCTGCCATCGCTGCTTTTAATAAATCCACCAACATTTCACGCGGGACCGGCTGTTCGGTAAATGACCGGATACTGCGACGTTTGAAAATGGTTTCGAGGATATCAGACATACGTTCCCTCCCGCTAAGAAAGATGGATTTGGGACTGCTCCTGGATGAATCTAGGTCAGTCTAATTCTGACCTTTTTCACCTCTGCGTGAGCAGTTACATTCGTATTATACTAAAGCTAGAGGAGAAAACGGGCATGAGTCGCCGGATGCGTTTCGTTTTGCTGGTTACGGGGCTGTTGCTACTGATTCTAGCCCTGGCAGCGCTTTCCTTTGCGCTGCAGCCGGATGCGGCTCTGCGCGAAACGATCCGCCTATCCCCGACGTTGTTTGTGCCGCCAGGGGGCGCGCCATGAAACGCCAATGGCTCTTTCTAGTCGGGGTATTCTTTGCGCTGATCGTTCTAGCGAGCTGTTCTCCTGCCATGACTCCTCCGGCGACTGAGCCAGGCCAGGCCACCGCGACCGTCGCCGGAGCCGTATCTACCCAGGCCCCGGAAGCGACCACCGCCCCCACCCAGCCACCTTCTCGGCCTACCTCCGCGCCGACTGCCACCCCGCCCGTGCAACGCCCCAGCCCCACGCCGTTCATCGAGGAGCGCTTGATCGAGCTAGAATGGCCCGAGAACCTGCGCCTGGGCGAATCGGATTTGGTGCGGCTGGCCCTGCTGCCTGCCGAAGAAGGCTATGTGGCCCAGGCGGAGTTCCCCGAACACCCCGTTGAAACGCAGTCCGTGCCGGTGCAGCGCCCTGACGGCTATGACCTGTATGCCGTGGCCCGCCTGGACGGGGTCGGCTTTGAAATTTCCCCCAACGGCGACCAGTCCCGCTTGTTGCCGCCCGGTGAAGGGGTGAGCTGGCGTTGGAGCCTGGCTGCCCGCCAGCCCGGCAAGCAGCGTCTGACCGTCAGCCTCATTTTGCGCTGGGAGCCTCAGGCCGGGACCAGGGCTCGCCCCCATGAGTCAAACGCTTTTGGCCGCGGGCTGGACGTGCGCGTGTCATCTTTCCTGGGTCTCACCCGCAGCCAGGCTCTGGCCCTGGGGCTGGTCAGCCTGGCAGGCAGTTTTGGCCTGGGCATGGTGGGGCTCATCGGCATGCGCAGCAAACCTGCCCCGCTCAACCAGGCCTCACCCAATAGCCGCCTGGTCATTGAAGCTGGGGCGGGCATGGCGCTGGCGACAGAAGAACGCCGCTTGCTGCAAGCCCTCTTCCGGCGCTATGCCCGCCTGGTGCTGGAGGGTGAGTTCCTCTCGGGTTACTCCGGCGCGCGCACTTTCCTGGCTCGCCCGGTGCAGGGTGGGGGCGCGTCCGACGCGCTGACCATCGTCAAGATTGGCCCGCGCAGGGGTATTCAGGATGAGTTCGACAACTACGAGCGCTTCGTCAAAGACCGGCTGCCCCCGGTCACGGCGCGCATTCAACACCCGCCCCTGGCGGTGGCCGGCAGCGAGCGAGCTGCGTTACAGTATACCTGCATTAATGAGCCGGGCCGCCGCCCGCTCAGCCTGCGCCAGGCCCTGCTGGATGATCCCAACCCCGGCCTGCTGCTGCGCCTGTTAGAGACCTTTGGCCCGCATTGGTGGATGCAGCGCCAGCCTTATGCTTTCCGCTGGGCCCAGGAGTATGACCGCTTGTTCCCACCACACCTGGCCCTCGAGTCCTGGCCGGGCGGCACGCGCGGTTTGACTCCGGCTGTGGTGGACCAGCGCTTGCGGGTGAGCGAAATGGCCCCCTTCATGGTGGTACGCATTGGAGGCGGGTTCACTGCGGAAAAACGTGTCGACGGCGGCTGGACTTTAACCTGGCCCGCCGCGCCCGGGCACCCGCCACTGCGCGCTCGCTGGCTGTCCAAGCAGCCGCCAGGCGGGCCGGTTCTGGCCCGCGTGGCCGATACCCGTTGGACGCTTCTGGCAAAATGGGTGGAAGGCTGCGATCTGGGCGACCTGCCCGACCCGCTGGCGGTGCTGCCGGGGTGGCTGGATGAGCCGGTGAACGGCACCCGCGCCACCATCCACGGCGATTTGAACCTGGAGAATGTTCTGGTGGGGCCGGGCAGTTTGGTCTGGCTGATCGACTTTGCCCAAACCCGCGAAGGCCACCCCCTGTTTGATTTTGCCCATCTATCTGCTGAACTGGTGGCGCATGTGCTGTCGCCGCAGGCGGGGTCGTTGGAGGCTTTCCGTGAAATGCTGCTGGCCGGGGACGAGCCTTTGCTGGGCGCAGTCGAAGCGATTTCGGTACGCTGCCTGTTCGATGCTGCCCGCCCGGCGGAATTTTATCGAGCCGCCGCCCTGGCCTGCCTGGGTACCATCAAGTATCCCAACCGCTCGCCGCTGGCCCGGCAATGCCTGTACCTGGCGGCGGCGTGGTACGCGGCGCGGGCTGAGAGAAGGCATACGTAGGGACACGGGGAAAAGGGCAGGCCCGCTGGTGATTCATCAACCCCCGTGTCCGCTCTGGCCGGGCACAGGGGGTGTCGGTAGGTTGCGACGTCTTACCCAATCCCTGTGTCCCTACAAGGACGATTGGAGAATAGCGCTTCGTAGCGCGGGTATTCTACCCACGTCTTGCGGCGCCGGACAAGAATGCCCGATTTTTTCTGTGTTGACAAACCCTTGAATGGATTGTCAACCCGTTGTCAACTCCCCGTCAGCCGGCGGTCAAGACTTGCCTGACCCTTGGGCGTATCCTGTAGGTGAAGAAGTTTAACCCTATCAGGAGGATGCCCAAATGAACAACCGTCTCTTTTCCGCTATTGCTCT
>JAEXTI010000486.1 GCA_023406965.1 Chloroflexota bacterium | reverse complement strand
CCCCAAACCACCACCGTCCCCAAAGCCGGAGAACCGCTCCACCGCTTCCTATATAAACGCCAACTAGACTCACTGGGCTCCTACGGCGACATTATCCTGCGCTTCATCAATTGGATGGGCCGCCCCGAAGAAGGCCCAAACGGCACCCAAAAGTTAACCCTGGACGAGTTTGAGAACAAGATCCGCTCGCGCCTCAACGCCTTCCGCCCAGTAATCCTGGGGATGCTGTACGTCAAGTGGTCGGATACACACGAGGTTTGGCTGAACCATCAGGTGCTGGCTTATCACTACACGCGCAATTCTGACAGCTTGCGCATTGACCTATATGACCCCAACTACCCCAGGCGCAATGATGTATCCATTGAGGCAATCAAGACTCCCTGGGGGCTAAAGTGCGTTCAGCGAATCGGAGCGAGCTCCAAAACGCTTTACGGGTTCTTCATGATCCCCCACCAACCGGTGATTCCTCCCCAAGAATTGATTTAATAAAGTCACCCCCAGCGTACCAATCGTTCGCTGGGGGTGACTGAAGTTCAAAATATACGAATCGTCTATTTCTTTTCGGCTTGCTTGGCAACCGCTTCAGCAGCCTTCTTCGCGGCTTCGGGATCGCCCAGGTAGTACCGGTTGAGGGCTTTCAGGTTGTCATCCAGCTCGTAAACCAGCGGAATACCCGTGGGAATGTTTAGTTCCACAATCTCGTCATCCGAAATGTGATCTAAATGCTTCACCAGTGCCCGCAAGCTGTTGCCGTGGGCTGCGATCAGAACCTTCTCGCCCTTTTTCAGGCGCGGAACAATGGTTGACTCCCAATAGGGCAATACGCGCGCCAGGGTCAATTCCAACGATTCGCACGCAGGAAGCACATTCGGATCCACCTTTGCATAGCGCGGATCGAAGCGCGGGTGTCGCTCATCATTCTGTTCGAGCGCGGGCGGCGGGACATTATAGCTACGGCGCCACACTAAAACCTGTTCCTTGCCAAATTTCTCCGCCATCTCAGATTTGTTCAAACCCTGCAACGAACCATAATGGCGTTCGTTTAACTGCCAGGCATTTTCAACCGGGATGTACATCTGATCCAATTCATCCAAAACAATCCACAGCGTGCGGATAGCTCGCTTGAGCACCGAGGTGTAAGCAAAATCAAAGGTATAGCCACCCTCTCGCAACAGTCGCCCTCCTTCGTGGGCTTCCTTCACCCCTTGCTCGCTCAAATCCACATCTGTCCAGCCTGTGAACCGGTTTTCCAGGTTCCAGGTGCTTTGCCCGTGTCGAACCAAGACAAGTTTAATCATTTTTCCAACTCCTGTGAAACGTAAGTTTGATTGGATGGCAACCCGCATTTACCGGGCTTATTTACCCTAATACTCCCATGTATTTTACACCATTTTCTATTCGTCTTTACAGGGTGCAACACGGCTCTTGCCAAATTTTTCTGGAAAATTGGTTCTTGAATCTCCGTTCCATCTGTGTATAATAGAAGGTCGCGCGCCTCTCCAGAACCGTTTTTCTTTTCTCACCTCGGAGGTAACCCCCTTGAGCGTTTCTGCCAGTGTCTTGAATTACGACCTAAAGAATGCTGTGTCCAAAAACCGCCTTATCGGTCTTTGGCGGATGATGAGCGGCTTCCGTTGGCACTACCTCGGAGCTACCATCGCCCTGGGCATCTCTGCCTTCTCTCAGACAGCGACGGCACTGCTGCTCAATTTCTTCATCGATACCTATCTCACCGCAGGCGAACGCCCCTATCCGCTGTATTTCGTCGGATTGGGATTCATCGGTCTTGCTTTAATCCAGGGCGTGTTAAGCTTCACGAGCGGTCGTCTCAGCGCCCAAACCGCCGAAGGATCCACTCGCCGCCTGCGCAACTACCTCTTCGATCACATTCAACACCTGCCTTACAGCTACCACCGCAAGACCCAGACCGGCGAGTTGATTCAACGTTGCACGTCTGACGTAGACGCCGTCCGCCGCTTTTTCGCCGATCAAGCCATCGGCGTGGGACGCATCGTGCTCCTTTTCGTCATAAACTTCGTCGCCATCGCCCTCATCAATCTCAAGTTGGCGCTGCTGTCCATCATCGCGGTTCCCATCATCGTGATCACCTCGTTCATTTTCTTCAGGCGCGTGTCCAAAGCCTACGAATCCTTCCAGGAACAAGACGCAATCCTCACCACCACGCTCCAGGAAAACCTCACCGGCGTCCGTGTGGTCAAAGCATTCGCCCGTCAGGAGCATGAGATCAACAAGTTCGACCGCGACAATAAAGAAAAATATACACGCGGCCGGCGCCTGCTGCTCATGCACACCTTTTTCTGGCCTATATCTGATGTAGTCTGCGGACTGCAAATGGTTGTCGGCTACATCACCGGCGCAACCATGGCCATCAACGGCACCATCACCTTGGGCAACTATGTCGCCTACCTGGGCCTGATTACCTGGATCATCTGGCCCATGCGCAACCTTGGCCGCCTCATCGTCCAGGGCTCCACGGGCATGGTCTCCTTCAACCGCGTCATGGATATCATTAAAGAGGCGCGCGAACCTCTCGATGAAGGCGACTACCTGCCAAAAGATGGCGCTGTCAAAGGCGAAGTAATATTCAAAGATGTCAGCTTCAAGTACGAAGACGGCAACGATCCGGTTGTAAAAGGCATCAACTTCACTTGCCTACCCGGTCAGTCGGTATCCTTACTCGGCTCCACCGGATCGGGCAAGACCTCACTGGTCAACCTCCTGCCACGCTTCTTTGAGTATTCCGGCGGGCTCATCACCCTGGACGGCATCGACCTCAAGCGCTATCCACGCAGGTTCCTTCGCAGCCAAATCGGCATCGTCGAGCAAGAGCCCTTCCTCTTCTCGCGCTCCATTCGCGAGAACATCACCTACGGCGTCGGGCGCGATGTTCCCCTGGAAGAAGTGGAAGCCGCAGCCCGTGCCGCAGCCATCCACGACGTCATCTCATCATTCCCTCAGGGTTATGACACCCTGGTGGGCGAAAAAGGCGTCACCCTCTCCGGTGGCCAAAAGCAGCGTGTGGCCATTGCCCGCACTTTACTCAAAAACCCACGCATCCTCATCCTGGATGACTCCACCTCCTCGGTAGACACTGAAACAGAAGCAGAGATCCGCGAAGCATTGCAAGGTCTCATGAAAGACCGCACCACCTTCATTATCGCCCATCGCATTCAAAGCGTCATGGACTCCGACTTGATTCTGGTGCTTGATAAAGGCCTGGTTGTTCAATGTGGCCGCCACGAAGAGTTAGTCACCCAAGAAGGAATCTACAAACAGATCTTCGATATCCAGACTCGCATCGAAACTGAGCTGGAAAAGGAAATCTCCAATGTCGATTAATTACTTCGAAGAGGAAGAGTTTAAGACTGGATTTAACGGTGGCACGCTCAAGCGCATCTTTGGGCTTCTCAAACCCCACCGGATGTTTGCCGCCGCCTTTTTAGGGATGATCCTGATGAGTTCCCTGGTCGATGCCGGCTTCACCTATCTTAGCAAACTGATAATTGATGAAGGCATCGTGGCGAAAAACCTCGATCGACTGTACGAGTTGGTCGGCCTTTACGGCGGGATGATTGTCGTCCAGGCAGTCTTCGTATTCGGCTTCATTTACGCCGTCGGTATCCTGGGCGAAAAAGTCCGCTACGATCTTCGGAAGCGCATGTTCAACCACCTCCAGGACCTTTCGCTCTCCTATTACAGCCGCACACCGGTTGGCTGGATCATGGCCCGCGTCACCTCCGACTCCGACCGTGTCTCCGATCTGGTCACCTGGGGTCTGCTAGATATTACCTGGTCTACCACCAACATCATCATTGCCCTCGCTTTGATGTTCTGGCTGGACTGGCAGCTCGCCTTAATCGTGCTCATCTCGGTGCCTATTCTCATCGTTGTGGCGGTTGAATTCCGCAAGCGCATCCTCGAACAGTACCGCAACGTTCGTAAGATCAACTCCAAAATCACCGGCGCGTATAACGAGAACATCACCGGCGTCCGCGTGGTAAAAGCTCTGGGGCGCGAGGACGCCAACGCCGAAGAGTTTGCCGTGCTCACCGGAGATATGTACAAAGCAGGCTACCGCGCTGCCTGGCTGAGCGCTCTGTTCCTGCCCTCTGTCCAGCTCATCACCGCCTTTGCTGTCGGTGGCATCGTCTACTTCACAGGGATCAAAGCCGAGATAGGGGGCGTCTCCATTGGCACGCTGCAAGCCTTCTTGGGCTATGTCACCTTCATGATGTGGCCGATTCAAGATATGGCTCGCGTTTTCGCCGACATGCAGCACGCGGTCGCTTCTGCTGAGCGTATTTTCTCCCTCACCGATTCCGTGCCCGAAGTCGCCAACCGCCCCGAAGCCTACGATCCAGGCTCCATGCAGGGCGATATCGAGTTCGACCACGTTACCTTCTATTACGAAGATAACATCCCGGTCATCAAAGACCTCTCGCTGCATGTCAAACGCGGTGAAACCATCGCCCTGGTAGGCCCGACCGGTGGCGGAAAATCCACCCTTGTCAACCTGGTATGTCGCTTCTACGAACCCAAAGAAGGCCAAATCCGCATTGGTGGTGTCGACTACACCAAATACTCCCTGCACGCCATCCACTCCCGCATCGGCATCGTCCTCCAAACGCCCCACCTTTTCTCCGGCTCCATTCGCGAAAACATCCGTTACGGACGCCTAAATGCCACAGATGAGGAGATCGAGGAGGCGGCCAGATTAGCCGGAGCGCACGACTTCATCCTCAAGCAAGATAAGGGCTATGATGCGCCGGTTGGTGAAGGAGGAAACAACCTTTCCGTGGGGCAAAAGCAGCTCATCAGCCTCACCCGCGCCATCCTCGCCAGGCCCGAAATCTTTGTGATGGACGAAGCTACCAGCTCAGTCGACACGCTCACCGAAGCGCTCATCCAGCGCGGCATGGAAAGTTTACAGAAAGGGCGCACCAGCTTCGTCATCGCCCACCGCCTTTCTACCATCCGCCGCGCCGATCGCATTCTGGTCATCGAGGGCGGTCAAATCGCCGAGATGGGCACCCATAGCGAACTTCTGCGCATGAAAGGCAAGTATTACCACCTTTACACGCGCCAGTTCCGGCACGAAATGGAAGTTGCTTTCGATCCGTTCCTGGAAACAGTCAAAACCGAGAGCTAATCCGTCACTCAGATAGAACCAAAACCGCCGGCGAATGGACTATTCCAATCGCCGGCGGTTTTTCCACCCATACTTTAGCGAGTAAGGATGGTTTACTTCAACTTCACGTGGACCACCACATCCTTGCCGCCGCGCGCCCGGAAGGGCACTACATTTCCCTCCACCGGTTTCCCGTCAACGGTCATCTCCACGTTGTTTCCCGGCCCCATCCGTTCAACGGTGATTAGATAAACGGTATCGCGGAACACACGCGTCGCCGAAAAGCCCTTCCAGTCCCGAGGAATGATTGGCTGCACCATCAATCCATCGAAGGTCGGTCGGATACCCAGAATATATTGTGTACCGGCCACATACGTCCAGGCAGCCGTTCCGGTCAACCAGGCATTCCGCCCTCGTCCAAAATAGGGATGCGTAGGTCCGCATACGTTCTGGCAGTACACATATGGTTCTACCTGATAATGGTCGTAATTTTCTTTCGTCAACGGCATCACCTGCTGGTAATACTGGTACGCTCGCTCATTCCAGCCCATCATTGCCGCAGCAACCATCGCCCAGGTGTTGGCATGGCAGAAGATACCCCCATTTTCCTTAGAGCCAGGCGGGTAGGTGCTGGTACCGCGTACCCGCTCATTCGTACCATTGTAGGGCAGATGCATCAACGCCACACCCTCTGCCGTGTTCAAGTGCTGGTGCATGCTTTCCAGCGCCCGCGCTGCCCGGTCTGGCGGAGACGCCTCGCCGATCACCGCCCAGGTTTGGGTGTTCATGTTGATCCAGTGGAATGTCTCGCCTTTCACCCCCACCGGATTGCCGTCATCGTCAAATGCCCGCGCGTACCAATCGCCATTCCAGGCGCAGTCGTTAATCTTCTGAACCATCTCGTCTTTCAAATCTCTAAAGCGACCCGCCTCTTCGGTTTTGCCCAGATGCTCACACAAATCAGCAAAATCGAGCAACGTCCGGCAGAACTGCTGCGCCACCATCACGCTCTCCGCCTTGCCGCTACCATGATCCAGATTCATCGTATCATCCCAATCCGAGAATCCTGCCCGTGGCAGTCCGTGAGGCCCGCGATGCTTCAACGTGAAATCAATCGCCCGCAGCATGTGATTCCAAACACTGTCCTCACCACCGTCCGTATATGGGATCACTTCGTCCAGGTAGTGGAAATCACCGGTCTCGCGCAGGTAAGCACAAACGGCCATCACCAGATACAGGTGGTCATCGCTGAACCATTGCGGCCAATCCGGATATTCATTCGCCAGACCTGCGCCGCCTTCCCCCGTCAGCGGCATCACCTGGTGCCAGGCATGCCCATCTTGGAATTGCAGCTTCCACAACATGGTCAGGGTGCTCCGCGCCCGGTCCGGAACGGTGTGTACCGTGCCCAGCGTATCCTGCGCCGAATCGCGAGTTCCCATTCCGCGCCCCAGACCTGTCTCATAATAAGAAACAAACCGTGACCAATACAACGTAGCGCGGCATTGCACTTGATTCCAGAAATTGAGCATGGCGTTCATGGCCGAATCTGGAGTTTCTACCGTGAACCGGCTCAAGTAAGCCGCCCAATCCTCTTTCAATGCCTTGAAGGACGCCGTCACCTCGGCAGGGTCCTGGAAGCGCGCTACCACCGGCGCCGCGGCCGACCGGTCGTTTGTCACTCCCAGGATATAAACGATCTGGCGTTCTTCGCCGGGTTTCAACTTCAGTTCATGACACAGGGAACCAATATTATTGGCCCGCGGCGCTTCCGAACTGCACGGCTGCCCCAACTCAACCACTTCTGGATTGCTCAGATCACGATAGCGCCCCAGGAAAATTTCCCGGTCGCTGTCAAATCCTACCTGCTCAGCGCTACTACCAAAGAAAGTCGTCGCCGGATTGAATTTGGTCGTGCAGTAGATAACGCCGTCCTGGAAATTCGAGAACAGAATATGGGCTCCCCAGTCCAGGTTGGTCATGTCCACCAACGCATCCGGATATAAGAACTCAACATAGCTAAAGGACCGCAGCGTCCGCTCCTGCTTGCCTTCATTCTTCACGCGTAAAACCCACAACTCGCAGGGCGCAGGGTCGCTCGCTGGAGAAGGCGGCACAAAGTACAGCACCTCTGACCGAATCCCTTTGTAAACGCTTGAAATGCGCGTATAGGCCGCGCCGTGCCGGCATTCATAGAAATCCAACTTTCGCCCAGTAACCGGTTGCCAGGTGGGGCTCCAATACTCTCCCGTTTCCTGATCCCTCAAGTAAATATACCGCCCCGGCTGGTCCACCGGAATCCCGTTGTACCGGTAGCGGGTTACTCTACGATTCTTGGGATCCCGATCAAAGGAATATCCGCCCGCGGTGTTCGATATAATCCCGCCGTAACGGCCCTCGCCCAGATAGTTAATCCAGGGCGTCGGCGTATCTGGGCGAGTAATGACATACTCTCGGTTCGCTTCGTCATAATAACCGTAGGGATTCGAATGAGGTGGCATCTGGATCTCCTCTTAGAAAATGTGTATATGGTTGGGAGCGCTCTTATTATAAACGAGTTCACATAATATCAGTTAGCTTGCGAAGGGCTCTTTTCGGAAATCCTTTAGTGGTCTTCTCGCTAAATATGTGGGATTTGTTTTGTGAGTATTTGTGGGGCTACGCCGCACAAATACTCACAAAACATAACTCACTAACTTGGCGAGAGAACCATCTAGTGAACACCCGCCATCTGGCAATTTAAACGAAGAGACCGCTCTTTCAAGCGGTCCCTTCTGGGTTGGCTGCGACACCCTCTAGATTATAGGACAATCAGGAGGGGTGTCGCAGCCGTACGCATACTACTTGCCATTGTCAACACCACCTCCTTGTCCTTAGGATAGCAAGGAGTGAACGGTCAGCCGTTCTGGATTTAGTATTGCATAATCAACTGGCGTTGTCAAGTTAGCTTTCTCTTAGTTTACAAAATCGTCAACTACTTACGGCGCCATCAAGTGGGTGAATTTCCAGGATTCGCCTTCCTGCTCTACCTTCGAAGAAGCGCCGACAACTTCCACCCAGGTTTGCCCAGGCTTGAATGCAAACGGCTGCCCGTCTGGCCCAACAATGGTTAACACCGAATCGTCGGTTGACCGGAACCAACGCACCGCATAGATTTGCCCATCCCGGGCCAGGTAGGCTGGCCCCGTTCCGCCCTGATAGGTCGTCCCATCCGAGGCCACGTACATTGCTGAATTCGGCGACAGGATAATATCCAAAACTTCCATGTCTTCTGTACGGTCAAAATACTGATGTGGAGCCAGAATCATCAGCAACGATTCCACTGCGATAGGCTCTCCGGTCACCTGATCTGTGAGCTGAGCATAATCCGGGTTGTTGCGGTTCACGTCATCTTTCGTATCCGAAAAACGCAGATACGTCCCACTCTCCTCGTCATAATCCCAACGGTTGTAAATGGCTCCAGAATAGCGCACATAGACCTGTTCGGCAGTCTGTCCACCGTCTGGAGCTTCCAGCTTGAAGTACATTCCGTCTAGGTTTTGCCGCGAATTATCCACTCCACGCAAATTCAAATAGTCTCCCATGGCGCTCGTGTCGGCCATTAAGTAATTCCGTTTGCCAGGATCAAACCGGCACACTGCCGGGCAAGATTGGTTGGTATCCAAAATAAGCCGGTTGGAATAGTCGGCATTGAACAAGCGGAAGCGCACTTTTTCATAGGCGCTTCCAAACACAAACACGCTCTTGTACATCCGGATCAGGTTATCATCAAAGAATCGGGCAGAACGGATCGGGCCGACCTGTTCCGAGTCCTGTCCATAAAATATAGCCGCGAAACGAGTTCCGCCTAACTCCGTGTAATACTCGAACACCAGGTCCGCCAGCGACAGCCCAAATTGCGGGCGGTGATCGCGTGGCAAATTCTCAACTTTGATGATGATCGGGCGCCGGGACAGGATGGCCGGGTCGTCCACCTCCAACCCGGTCAGCGGGTTGACCTCCGCCGGGAAGTTGCTGGGTCCTAATCCTTCAGGGGGATAGAGCGGTGTCGGGGTAATCGTCGGCGTTTCCGTCGGAGCCGGCGTAGGCGTTTCGGTGACCGTTGGCGTCAGTGTGGGTGTCTTGGTAGGTGGTTCTGGCGTGGAAGTGGCGGTCGGGGGCAGCGGCGTCGCCTGTGAACACGCAGTAAGCAGGAAAATGAACAGAACAATAACAACACGTCGCATAGATCGTCTCCTATCCTATATTCAACCCATCATAAACCCAAAGTCCTGCAATCGTCAACCAACCGAAATCGCAGG
>JAEXTI010000481.1 GCA_023406965.1 Chloroflexota bacterium | reverse complement strand
AAAACAGCCAAACGGCCCTCGCCGGTAGAAGCATGTATGTCACCTGTTTCCACCTGGGTGCCATCGCGGCGGAGGATGGATGAGCGTTGAACTGGGGAGGAAACGACGGCAGGAATGAGGCGCAGATAGGTGTCGCCGATGAGGAGTAATTTGTCGGGTGTCCAGGTTTCGGGCACGCCGGGCAATAAGCGGGCAGTGCCCAGGAAGGTGCCGTTGGTAGAATTGAGATCGGTGACCTTGTATTGTCCGTTGCTGCCCTCAATGCGCACATGCTGGCGAGAGGCTTTGGAATCGTCGATGTAGATGGCCGCTGCGCGGTCACGCCCGACAACAGATTGGCCGGGTTGAAGGGTAATATGGCGGGAGGTTTGGTCCTTCAAAATGACCTGGACCCGATCGATGTTCGAGGTTTCGGGTTCTCCCAGATCTGCCATCAGCGAGGGGCCGCGCTCGACCATGGATTGCTGATATTGGGTGGATAGGGACTCGGCGGGGCCGATGGCGGTGGGAGCGCTGCCCACCGGCGTGGCACCAGGGATCAGTTCTTCAAGGCCTTTGGCCAAATCCGCTGCGCTGGCAGGGCGTTGAGCCGGGTCTTTGGAGAGGGTACCAAGGATGAACTTCTCCAACGCAGGAGGCAGGTCGGGGCGGATGGAAGAGGGCGCAGGAGGTTGTTCTTTGGTGTGATAGCGAATGGCCTCGGAGATCGTGCGAGCGGGAAAGGGCAGTTGTGCGGTAGCCAGCTCGTAGAGCAAAACGCCCAGAGAGTACACATCGGAGCGCGCGTCCAGGTTTTCACCCATGGCCTGTTCGGGCGACATATAAGCGGGCGTGCCCATGCTGGTGCCGTCCTGGGTGATGCCGGCTTGCCCAACCAGCTTGGCCAGGCCGAGGTCAGTGATGACCGGGCGGTAGGGGAGCGAGCCGCTGGGTTCGGGGCGCAGCATGATGTTACCGGGCTTAATGTCACGATGCAAGACGCCTTGTTTGTGCGCGTAGCCAAGGGCCAGGGCGACCTGGCGAAGCAGTTCCAGGGCCTCATCGAGGCGGATCCATTTCTTTTGGGTGCGCAGATCGGTGAGCAGCTTGCCAAGGTTGTCGCCGGGGATGAATTCCATGACGATGTAGAGGGCATCCTGGGTTTGGCCGAAATCGAATACCTGCACCACCGAAGGATGGTTGAAGCGGGCAGCAGTGCGAGCTTCCTGAAGAAAGCGTTCGCGAAAATCGGGCTGGCGGACGAATTGGGAGTGCATGATCTTCACGGCAACGTCGCGCTGCAGGGTGATGTCGCGGCCTTTGTAGACCGAGCCCATGCCGCCTTCGCCGAGGAGTTTGTTTAACTGGTATCGTCCAAGTGTCCTACCGACCATATCTGCCATGCTGCTGCTCCATTCTCGCTTTACCGGCTCTATAGAAGTAAATCGGGCTGTTTCAATCTCTGGTTAGGGTTTAAATTCTAGCGTATATGTAGTATATGCCGGTTTGTGAGTGTTAATCAACCTTTCGACCAAAGTTTGATTCACCTGTCCAGGTTTGACCGGCAGGTGAACCCGAAACGAATGCGGCTCAAGGTCTTTGGCGGTGTCGTCGATTTCCGGGATGACCCCGGTATAAATTTCCAGGACTCGGCATAGGGACCAGCGGGTGCCTAAACGAGCGTAAATCTCGTGGGCCTCTGCAAGCAATATTCGGCGTTTCTCCTCTGTCCAGGAGGCATCCAGGGGAATGTTGAACCAATTGGCCAGCCAGGGCAGGAAGCCGGGTGGGGCCGAGACGGGGGAGAGAAAGAGATCGAAGTTGTCGATGGTCCATTCGATGGGCGTGGAAGTGGCCTCGAATATGCCCAAGAAACGAGCCATGAAGTCGGTGTGGTAGATATCGGGCAAATATTGGATCAGGCGGGTGGAGCGCATCTCCATGCCTGGCGGGACAGGGCCGGGCGCAGGTGGCGGTGTTTGGGCGCGAGCCTTTTTGGGCGGCAGCGGGGGCTCGGGGGGCGGCTCCTCCCGAGCGGGGGCGGTCTTTTTGGGCTGCTTGCCGGGCGGTTTTTCCTCGGCGGGTGGTTCAGGGGGGGGCTCCGGTTTGGGTTCTACTTTCGGCTTGTCCTCCACAACAGGTGGAGGCGGTTCAGGAGCGGGTTTTGCAAGTGGAGCTTGCTGGTAGGTGAGCGAGAAGGCGCCGATTTGAATGACTTCGCCCGGAGCCAGCAGGCGGGGCAGGTCGGGGACGAGACGCTCACCATTGACGCGCGTGCCGTTAGAACTGTTCAGGTCGGTGATGGTGCAGTCCATGGCGGAGCAATCCAGGCGGGCATGGCGGCGGGAGATGAGCGTATCTTCGAGGACGAGGTCGCAGCCCACCTGTCGACCGATGATCAGCGAGCCAATGGTGAGGTCGATGTCGCGCTGGCCGGTGGGGCCTTGAAGGGTGATGCGGTGGGTGTAGGTGTCCATGGTGTACCTAGAGGCCTAACGCCTGGTTGAACTTGACTTTATACGCTTCAACGATTTTCTTGCCAGCCTCGATTTCGGCGATCATTTTTTCTACCATTTCGCTCATTCCGCCTTCTCCGCCGGATGAACCTTCGCCAGTGCTAATGATGGCGATGTGCTTGGTGATGATTTCGAAGCGATCTGCCACCGGCTCGACCCGATGGTATTGGCTGTTCTTTTCTTCCAGGGTGACTTTCCGTTTACCCTCGGTTTGGGCGGCGCTTTCTTTTTGGAGCTTGCCCGAATGTAAGGCCATATCGGCTTCGTACATACAGGTATCTGCTTCAGCTAGGAATTTTGCGATCAGTTCATAGCCGCCGCCCACCTGGCCGCCACCCTTTTTCGTTTTGTAGGTCTCATCCAGCATCTGGCCCAGGGTGTTGATTGCTTCACGGATGCTGGTTAGCGTGGTGTTCAGTTGGTCGGCGATTTCTTTGCGGCTCTGAGCGGCAGAAACTTTTGCGATCATTGCGGCTTCCAAATCTGCCGTGTTGGCAATGCCTGCAGCCGTGGCGGCAGCGGCGCGGGCCGTGTTCTGAGCCGAAAGCGCGTTTTCCAGGTCAGTGCGGTAAATGTCTGTGAGGATCATGTCAGGCACTTTGGTAAGATCGATATCCAACCCGGTCGCTTCGGCGGCAGTGGAGGTTGCCGAGGCGGCTGATTCAACCCCTTCGACATACTTGCCTGCTCCAGGGATCATTTTCGCCACGCTCATACCAGCGCTCATTTTGGCTTTCACATCCGCCATTTTCTTCTTGACATCCGCCACCTGGGGCGAATCGGGTTCTTCGGGCTTGGCTTTCGAGGCTTGGGCGGCGGATTCGATGTGGTTGGCCGCACCGATCACTTTCAAGTTTGCCTCGCGAGCCTGATCGTCGAAGCTATTGAGCAGAGTCATTTGCGTGCCGGCAGTATTGCGGAGGTCTTTAATTCGATCCCGGGCTGCCCGAGCTTCTGTCGCTTCAGTGGGTTCGCCTTTGCTGCGATTCGTCAATTCTTTGGCTTGTTTTCCGGCACCCTGCGCGTCCATGCCGGTCTCGGTTTTGATGAAGTCTTCCGGGGTGCGCATGTCGGTATCATACATGGACATCCATTCGTTTGCCATGGCATCCAGACGACTGAAGCGGGTTTTAACCATTGTGTAGCGGGTTTTGAAATCACCGGAAGTGCGCGATTCTTCACCGGCATATGTCAGATAGTAATCCAGGTTTTGGGCAGCATTCTGGTTATCCACCTTGTGCTGGTTGGTTAAGTAACCACCCCAACCTTTTTCTCCCATGTGAGCATCCAACGTGGCTGTCGCTGCGATTATCTGGTTGAGAATTGATTTTGCCTGATTGATATCATCGACGTTATCGATGCCGGCCATTTTTTGTTCGATTTTAACGGCATCGATGAGTTGGGCTTCATCGGCGGCTTCTTCCAATGCTTTGGCGGAGGCGGATTCTGTTTCGCGTTGAACCATTCCGCGTGGCGCGGGCATTGCCCTGGATGAATCAACCCATTGATTAGCGATCTGATCGGCCTGTTGTTCAAAAGCGTCACCGGGTTGGCTGAGTAGCAGTCCATCTTCTGTTAGCGTGCCGGAAACAGGACCGCGTTTCTGTTGAATGATATGCGCGGCCTCATGGGCCAAAAGGCGCGCCCCTTCGGGTGATTCGGGCGCATATGTGCCGCTGCGGAAATAGATGTCCTGGCCGGTTGTAAACGCCTTAGCGTGCAGTTCTTTGGCCATTCGATGGGCGTCTGGATCGGTGTGGACGCGGACGGAAGAAAGGTCGCTTTGTAGATGCTCCTCAAGCTGACTCTGAACGTCTTGATCGAGGGGCTTTCCTTGACCAAGACTGCTTTTAAATTTTAGGGCGATCGTCGGTGGAGCATCTTGTTTGTCTTTGTCGTCTTCATCCATGAGACGCTGGACCGCCTGATTCCCATGTGATTGTTGTAGCTTTTGAACAGCGGCCCTGCGAAGGGCAGATGTGGCAGCTTGATTGGGTAAATTGATCAGGTTTTCGGCTTGCATCCCCTCGGGCAATTGTGAGCTGTCATTTTGCGGGCTGGTTTGAATGATTTCCGGTCGCAAAACTTGTGTTTTCGCTGTAGATTTCGAGACGGTCTGCTTGCTGCTTGAGGGTTCGTTCATCGCAACCTCCAACCTATATGAACTTTACTTCATGCTTGCCCGAAGCGATCACGCCGTGGGCAATGACTTCAATGCTTTCTACCGGGGAGCCTTCGGGACCTCCGCCGGGGCGGGTGGCGAACATTTCTACCGAGCGGACGAACTGGACGCCGGGGAGACCTTGGAGGGACTGGTACACGTCGGAAATGTAGAGTGTGCGGCCAAAGGGCCAGCCTTTGCCATCGGGGCCGCCAGTGAGCGGGTTGAGGAAGCGATAGAGGCGCGCCAGCACCTCGCCTTCGACGACGGTTTTCTCCACGTCGGGAGAGGGATGCAATTGCACGCGGATCGAAGTCCACAGGTAGGCGGGCGGGCGGATATCGAGGCGGCAGGTGAGCAAGCGGCGCTCATCCATGTAAGCGCGCAGGGCGTTCATGTCGGCTTCGGCCAGGTTCAAGCTGTTTGGATCGAGATACGCCTGAGGAGTGGGCAAGCGCGGGATGACCAGCAGGTACACTTGCCCAGGGATAACTCGACCGGCTTGATCGGGGTTCGGCTGCAAGCATTTGACCCGTCCAATGGCAGTTGGAAGAGCCTGGCGGGCCAGGAATTCAAAGTCATCTTCTGTGACGGCCCGATCTCGGGAATGCAATAGGGCAGGCGCGCGAGTCATGGCGGCTTCCAGACTTTCGGCGTCCAGCCCGCCCCAGGCCGTTTGACGGTTGGCAACGCGGGCGATGAAGGGGATGGCGGTTTTGAGGGTGTTGATGATGCCGGTTTGCACATTGCCTTCCTGGCCGCCGCCGGTGCGATAAGCGCTGAAGACCAGATTGGCTCCGCGCGGGGGCACGGCTCCATAAAGCTTCATCGCGCCATCGGGTTGGCGCACGGCTGGACCCAGGCGCAGCTCGCCAGAGACGCTATCGAGCGTGAAACAGGGATCGTCGGACAGCGAGTAGGCAAAGTGTTCGACCTCAAGCCACTCTTGAGGTGGCTGATTTTCAGCCTGGACGATCAGGGTTTCGCCGCCGCGACGGCTCAATATGGGGTGCTGCTGAAGGTGGAAGCGCTGGCCCGGCGAGCCGTCGGACTGGCCGAGAAACTCGCTGCGGATGGTGCGAGCATGGGTAGCGGGAACCGTGCCGCCTATGGAACTGACCATCAGCTTTTTGATACGCGGCGATTTATTGTAAGGCTGCATGCCTTCGCGGTTTTCGGCGGGCGTGATGTCTTTCACGCGCACGCGCACCCAGTAGAGGGTCTGTTCGCCAACCGCATACTTGCCCATGGCAGGGAGGTGGATTTGCAGCCTACCGGCTACGTTCATGCCGCGGGTGGTGTCTTCTTCGATGGCGCAGGGCTGCCAGTGGCCGGTTTCTTTGCCGGTGGAGGCTTCCACCAGGTAAGGCGGCTGGGTGGGATCGACGCCGGCGCCGCCGGCGGGGTCGAATTCCGCTTCGAGGCGCAGGACGTGGTGGCTGAGGTCGTTGTCAAAGCCCAGGTAGAAGGCGTCATCGACCTGCGGGACGGAAGAGAAGACCTCTACCCCCTCGAAGCCAGCCTCGAGGCGACGAAGGTTGTGCTCGCGGAGTGATTTTTTGTCGCCTTCGCGGGACTGCACGCGCGAGAATAACCCAGATAGTTGCGGCGGATGTACGGTGAAGTCCTGGTCGGTGGTGAAGATGATTGCGGGTTGGGTCTCAGTCTGGGTGCTGGCGACCTCTGTCCCGCCGGGGATGACGATGGAGGCAGGTTGGGGGACGGAAAGCCAAAAAGTGACCGGGACGCGGGCGGGCTGAGGCGGGTTGAGACGCACGCCGAGCATTTCGAGAAAACGGACGTAGTGCAGATCGGGCACCTGATTGAGGCGGTAGAGGAGCACATCGGTCATGAAAGCGAACAGTTCCACCAGGGTGACACCTGGGTCGCTGACGTTGTGGTCGGTCCATTCCTTCGTGTAGTGAGGGATGCGCTTCTTGGCTTCGTCGACCAGGTCCTGGAAGTGACGATCATCGAGCTTGGGGACAGGCAGTGACATGCGCTTCTCCTTGGCTTACTCTTCAGGGATCAGATAGAAAGGATGCACCAGGCTGCGGCGGTCGTGCGTGGCCTTGACCTGGTAGGTGATTTCGATCACCATGCAATGGGGGTTGGCTTCATCGGGGCGGGCTTCGACGGTCTTGACGATGATGCGCGGCTCCCACATGCCGAGGGCCTCCTCGACAAAACGACGAGCCTGGGCGGCGGTGGTGCTGTTGTTGGGAGCAAAGACCAACTCGCGCAGGCGGCAGCCGAAGGTCGGGCGCATGACGCGCTGGCCTGGGGCGGTGGTGAGAATGATGCGGATGGCCTGCTCGATTTCGCTGCGCTCGTCGGTGAGAGCCAGGCCGCCTTGAGCATCGATTTTGGGTGGAAAGGCCCACCCGCGTCCGGTGAAGTCTTGTGGCATGGGGTTAACCTCCGATCATGACGGTGCTGGTGGCGATGATTTGCCCCGCGGTGTTGGGCACAGGGTCCGCGCAGGTTTGAACCATGTCACCGGCGCGGGCGGCGGATTTGCCATTGATGAGCACAGTGGCACTGCCGCGCAGGATGGTGGCCTGGTTTTGGGGCGGGATTTGAAAAGTGGTGCCGGGAGGAGTGGGCATGTGGGGAGGAACATTGCGAGCCGTGCTGCCCATGGTAGCAGCGGCCATGCCCATGATTTTTACATCCGTGCTGAGGCTACCGTCCAGCATTCCACTGAATGGATGGGGCAGAGGTGTGGGGACCGGTCCACCTGGGCTGGGAACCATCACGATGTGGATGTCTACAGCTATGACCTGGTCGCCTTGTTTTGCTGCGGGTTGGCCCATAAATCTCCTAATTCAAATTGATCAACGCGCCCTTGACGGTTACCTGTCCACCGGCCTGGATGTCGATGTTGCCGCCGGCTTTGATCTTGAGATTGCCGTTGGATTCAACGTTGACATCCTGGGCGGTCTTGATTTCGATCTTACTGTTTTCCATTTTGATGGTGGATTGCTCATTCTTAAGCGTGATGGCCTTGTTGGCGTCGTCGAGAACGACTTGCATCCCGGCGGCGGTTTCGATCTCGATTTTGTTGTCGCTGGTGTCGAGTATCGTGATGCGATGTCCGGAGAGAGAACGCCAGGTGCGGGCTTTGGGGCGCTCGCCGGAGCGGGTGCCGGATGCTTCGGGCGGGATTTTGTTGTTGCCGTTCCACAAGCCGCCCAGAACCACCGGGAAGCTGATGCTGCCGTGTTCGAAGGAGACAACGACTTCATCGCCAACTTCTGGCATGACATAGAAACCAGCTTCGTTGCCTGCGCCAATCCCCAGCACGCGGCACCAGTTGCTTTCCACGTCTTCGGACAGCCAGGGGAACTTGACTTTGACGCGGCCCATGTCTTCGGGGTCATCCGTGTTGGTGACCACGCCGATGACCACGCCGAACCAGCGCTGTTCTCTTTCCTGGGCGGGAGCGAGATTTTCGGTGAGCAGCCCGGTGCGAGTGCCGCGAACGTTGAAGTTGGAAATCAGCCCGGCGGGCGTGTAACGATGGGTGACGCTGGTGATGTAGTAAGTGCCGCTGAAGCGTTGACCGAGGGCCTCTAGCTTGACGGCGCGTCCGGCTTTGATTTCGGGGCGGCGCAAGGCACTGCCTTCGGCTTCGAGGAAGGCCCCGCTTAGTTCGTCCAGGCGGGCGGCGGCGAGGGCGTCAGCTTCGGCCTGGCTGATGACCGCCATGTCGACAATGGCGCGTTTGCCCGCGCCGAACTCCTGGGCCCAACCGGCGCCGTCTTTCTGCTCGCCAACCT
>JAEXTI010000469.1 GCA_023406965.1 Chloroflexota bacterium | reverse complement strand
CCATGGCCTGCGGCACGCCCGTGGTGGCTTCCCAGGTCGGTGGGCTGGCCTTCCTTGTGCAAGACGGCATCACCGGGTTCGTTGTCCCCGATGACAACCCCGAGCTGCTCGCCGAGCGCCTCACCCGTTTGTTGCGCGATCCCCAGCTCCGCGCGCGTCTGGGTTTTCAAGCTGCCGAATATGCCCGCCAATACGCCTGGGAAAATATCGTCGAGCGGTTGGCGAATGTATACAGTGAAGTAACGATTACAGCCGCGCCCGCCCCGGTTTAACCCATCCCCAGCGCGAAGGCGAAAAATAGCAGGCTAACAACCAGCAGCGCCGCGCCGCTGCGCTGTAGGCGCGTCTCCGAGCGCACCATCATCCAGCCAAAGACCATCACCGCCGCAACCAACACCACCCAGCCCCATGACCGTTGCACCCATTCCTGCAGCGCAATCCGATCGGCCATCCAGTTTAAATAATTCGCCAGCACAGTTGCCCCCCATTGCAGCAGCAAGGTGATGGCAAAAAAACGACCCCCGGTCGACAAATTCTCCCGCCACAACTGCGCCACCACCAGGCCGCCCATAATCAACAAGATGACGCTGGACAATCCATTTACGGTGATCCTGTCCATCGTCAACGCCATCGATGCCACCGACCAGACCAGCGTCCCCGCCGACATTCCATACCATGCTCGAGTTGGTTCTGCCAGTGAACTCGCCAGCGCGCGGTTCAGGCTGAACACGCCTACAGCCAGCAGGCTCACAGCCAGGAGCAGCGAGCCCAACCCGCCCACAATTGCCCGGATGGGCCCCGCCGCCATCGCCAGCATCATCACCAGCAGGTATAAAGCCACCCCCGGCACCACACCATCCACCAGCTTACTGCGTAACTCATACTTCCACGAGAAAGGCTTTTCCATACCCTCACCTTCCTTTCAATTTCCGCCCACTTTGCACAACCTCTTCGCCAAAGCGCTCGCGCAGACCATCCAGCGCATCCAACAATCGCCGTTCTTTTTGGTTAGCCGTATCCCACAGGCTCAACTGCTGCGCCCGTGGGCCCAGGCGGCTGGTGCCCACGCCCAACAGGCGCACCGGCTGCCCCTTCTCCCACAATCTTTCAAACAAGGATAACGCCGCTGCGTAAATGACCCCATCCTGGTCAGCCGGCTGTTCTAAGGTCATCTGGCGGGTAAACGTGCTAAAGTCGGGCTTGCGCAGCTTGATCTTCACCGTCCCGGCGCACAACCGTTTGGAGCGCAAGCTAAAAGCCACTTGCTCGCTCAACGAGCGCAGCGTATCACGCAGCCTGTCTCCGTTGGCAATATCTTTATCAAAGGTAATCTCCTGGCTGATAGAGCGCGCCGAATGTTCTGTCGTCACCGGGCGATCATCGACGCCCCTGGCACGCAGGTACAGGTCGTGGCCCATCACCCCAAAGCGGCGCATCAGCGCAGCCTCCGAGAATCCGGTCAGGTCGCCAATGGTTTCTACGCCCATTGTTTTCAAGGTCTCTGCCGTCTTGGGCCCCACGCCCCACAAAGACTGAACCGGCAGCGGCGCCAAAAAGGCCGCTTCCTCTCCCGGCGGCACTACCAGAATGGCGCTTGGATAGCCCCCGCCGCGGTGACGGGCTTTGGCTACATCCGTAGCGGTTTTTGCCACCAATTTGTTTGCCGCCACCCCCAGCGAGCAGGGCAGCCCGGTTTGCTCGCGGATTTGGTTTTGCAGCATTCGCGCCAACTCTTCCCCCGATTGCGGCAGATCCGTCAAATCCAGAAAAGCCTCGTCAATGGAAAGCTGTTCCAGCAGCGCTGTGTGCCCGTGCAAAATGCTCATCACCTGCTCTGACGCCGCCTGGTAACGGGCATGGTTGGGCGGCACCACGCGCAACTCGGGGCACAGGCGCAGGGCATGACTCATCGGCATGGCCGAGCGCACACACTTGGCCCGGGCAGCATAGGAACACGAGGCCACCACCCCACGCTCGTTGGGCTTGCCCCCCACCGCAAACGCCAACCCGCGCAAATCTGGGCTGTGCAGTTCTTCCACCGCGCAGAAAAATGCATCCAGGTCGAGGTGTAAGATCTTGCGAGCGCCCACAGCGTCATCACAAATCCGGGCGTTGAATCCGCCGGGTGTAGTCGGGCAGAATGCGCTCGTACTCCTCACGCATCAGGCTGGAGGAGATGAGGAAATCAGCGGTCGAGCGGTTGCTGGCTGTTGGAATGTTTTGCAGTACCGCCAGGCGCAGCAAGGCTTTTACGTCCGGGTCGTGCGGCTGCGGTTGCAATGGATCCCAGAAGAAAATGAGGAAGTCAATCTCGCCTTCCACAATCCGTGCCCCAATCTGCTGATCACCCCCCAACGGCCCGCTCTTGAAGCATGTCACCGGCAAGTCGGTCTCCTGAATGATCAGGTTGCCCGTCGACTGGGTGGCATACAGAAAGTGCTGCTGAAGCGTACCCTGGTTAAAGCGCACCCAATCCAGCATTTCCAGCTTCATTCCATCGTGCGCAATCAAGGCGATTCGTTTCTTTTTTCGCATGGTCATGCTGCGCTCTTGCATCGCGCCTCTCTTTCCTATAAGTTATATGGTATCGAATGAAGTTACAGGCGAATCACATACCCGCAGTATTCACATTTAATCGTGTCTTGACCGCGCAGCACCACCTGGCTGATGGCTCCTCCGCATGCCGGGCACTGGCTTGGCGCCGCTTTGACCTTTTCCACCTCAGCCTGGTCAACAGCCACGGCCCGATTCTTGTCAAATTCCTTCGATTGAACCCGGTTGATCAGCTTCAACCATTCGTCGCAGTCTTGCCAGATATGCAGGTGGATGGTGTGATACGGCGCTCCAGACCCCATCTGCAAATCCAGGTGATCTTCATTTTTTAACGCCCCTTGCTTGCTGGTGGTCACCGTTTCAACAAGTGCCACCGGTGCTTCCCACTCCAACTCCTGCACCTTCTTCTTCTCAGTGGTGATGAACAAAACCTTCTTGGTCGCCACCTCTTCTTTTTGCTCAAAAATCAAACGCTGATCGGTCAGATACAGCACCCCTTCCGGGTCATCCTTCTCTTCTTTGCCATTCGGGCACCACACCG
>JAEXTI010000466.1 GCA_023406965.1 Chloroflexota bacterium | reverse complement strand
CCCGCCCGGCCCTGATTTGTTTTTTTGACCATTTTAATTCTCTTCAAGAAAACCGACAGCCTGGCTTTTCTCGTCGCTCATCACAATGCGCAAATGCCGGCCCGCGTGAAAGTCCGTCACCTTCACCACACGCAGCGCATGGCGCAAAGACTCTTCCACCTGAATCCATTCCCCCACCCGGTTGGGAGTCTGATCAAAGAAAGCCCGGTTGAACACGCTGGAGGGATCGTCCAGGTAAATGGCCAACGGGAAGATCTGCGCCTCGAGCAAGTCCTGGAAGAAATGCGTTCCCAACGAGGGCTCGGGCACTTCGCCGACTCCCACCCCGGCCAACTCGATCAACGCTTTCGTGTTGTAAATATCCGTATAGTTCACCGGTACGCCCAGATCGGAGTTGGAACTGCCCCAACGCCCCGGCCCAATGCAAATGAAGCGTTGATCTTTCATCGCCGTATTCAGCCGCCCCAAGGCCCGCACCAGCTCCATACGCTCGCGCTGTCCCGGCAGCGAGAAGTATCCCTCGCTGGGCACGTAAACGACATAATCGATGGAAGGAATGATGCCCTCCGGCACCACAAAGCGCGTAGAGAAGAGAATATCTTCTTGCTCCAGGTTGACCGGCAAGTTCACCTGCTCGGTGGGCAGCAGGCTGCTCTGCGGGCGGCACTGCAACAGGGTGATTTGCAACTTGGGCTTGGCCTGTTCCGCGCCGATCAGGTGCACGGTGAACTCCAGGTCCACCGGGGAGTTGTAGTTGACTTCCAGCGTGCTTACCACCTGGCGCATCCGCTCGGCGAAGGGCGTGCGGCGCAACAAATCCTCAAAGGTCAGCACCAGCCGGTCGGTGTCACCATCCAAGATGCGGCTGCGCAGCGACTCAAAATAACCGTCCTGGTCCACCTGGGCCAGATAGCGCAGCGGCGGATAGGAAGGGTTGAGCACTTCGGCAATGGGCAGCGTTTTCAGGCAATTTTCTTCCAGGTCGATCAAATCCACGTAGCGCTGCGAATAGCGCTTGACCAGCTTGGGATCGGTGGAAGGGCGCAGCATGGGGTGGCTCAAGGCAATCAGGCGCGGAAAATCGTTGCCCACCCGGTCTACGGCGCGCGTACCCAACCCCCACACCAGGCGTACAAAGCCATCCTCTCGGCGGATCTGCGGGGCCCAGCGGTACAGATTGCGGCTGAAAGCCACCCCCGCGCCATCGGGCAGGTAATACTTGCCAAAACGCTCCCCTTCCACCACTTGCAGCAGAATCGCCATGCGCTCGTCGTAATCCTGCAGGCGCTTGCTGCGCCGGTACAGCAGCGCAGACGGGTCCAGCGTAGACGCATACACCCGGATAATGGCCTGGGTCAGGTCTCTCAGGTTTTGGGCGGGCGTGCTCTGGTTGGGGCAAAAAACGCTCTCGTACTTTCCCGCGAAGGAGGTGCCAAAGTTATCTTCCAGCAGGCTGGACGAGCGCACAATCAGTGGTTTTTCGCCGATCTGCTCCAGCAAGTCGCGCAGTTTATCCAAAATGTCCGGCGGGAAGGCCCCCACCTCAAAGTCGTGGAAGATGGCGGGGTAATCGGCGCGCATTTCATCTTCTGTTTTGTATTTCTGATCGTTCCAGCGGCCCAGGTTGTTGATGGACATGAACGTGTAAAACACGTCCGAGCCGATGAAATACGAATCCGGCGACACCAGCGTTTCTTGCAACTCAGGCCGCCCGCGATCTTTGAGAATGCGCAGGGCCAGCAGCATGCCCGCCGCCTTGCCGCCAATTTTTCCCGTGCCAATCTTGCGCCGGCGGATATCGGCCAAGTCTTCGGTGGTGAACCATTCCTTGGCCACGTTAATGTAGCCCAACTGGTCGCTGATCAACGTGCGGATGATGACCACCTTGGATTCTTTCAGGCGGGCTTCCAGCGGGGCGCGCTCACCCGGCACCATCTTCTCAATGGCCATGGCCTGCTCGAAGACCATCTCCAGGGGGGCCAGTTCCGGGTTCACCGAGAGGGCTACCTCGCGCAGCGAAATGCCTCGCTCGCGCAGCACCTCCCAGACCAGTTGCTCAAATAATTCAAATGAGAGGTACTGGCTGAACAAATAGTCGGTGTGCTGGTCGCGCACCCGCGCCAGGCGCATCTCCCACATCTCCGAGGGCTCTTCACTGAACGGATTGCGCAGCCCCTCCCACTCCTGAGTCTGGATGGCCAGCGCCCTCACCTGCGACTCGAACTCGGCGGGGGTCACCACCCCGCGCTCAAAGATCTCGCGGCGCATCCGCGCGCGAATGCGACCGCTGATGATCGGATACTGGTTCAGCGCCAGATAGATTTTGAACTGCCGTCCTGGCGTAGCGCCGGGAAGCACCATAAAATTAACCGAGGAACATCGGCATGATCACGTGCTGGAAGTTCTCGTCCCCCACCGGCTGGACTCGCGCCGGAGACTTCTGGTCGTTGGTTTCCAAAACCAGGTTGGGGGTCTTGACCACTTCTAACACTTCGCGTAAGTATTTGACATTGAAGGCCAGCACCAGGGCCGGGCCCTCAATGTTCGCATCGATCTTGGTCTCGTTCGTGCCGGTTTCTTCGCTCTGCGCCGAAACCTCCACCTCGCCGGGGCGGTCTTCGTGCTTTTGCAGGCTCAAACGCGCCACGTTGTTGCCGTTGCGCGCGATGATCTCGGCTTGCTTGCAGGCCTTGAGGAAAGCCGTGGTGGAAACGATGGTGTGCGTCTTGAAAGAACGCGGCATAATCACTTTGTAATCGGGGAAGTTGCCGTCGATCAACTGCGAAACCAGTTCGGCGGACTCCAAGTGGAAGATCACCTGCCCGCGGCCGGGCGGGGCGATGAGGCTCAAGGTGCTGTCACCGTCCTGGGCGATGCGGGCCACTTCGTTCAGCGCCCGAGCGGGAATGATGAGCGACAGCGGGCGCGCCGCGGGCTGGGGCAGCGTGGCCTTGCGCACCGAAACACGGAAGCCGTCGGTCGCCGCCAGGGCAATTTCATCGCCCGAAACGGTCATCTGCACGCCCTGAAGCACCGGACGGGCCTCATCCGTCGAAGCGGCAAAAGCCACCTGTTGAATCATTTCCTTGAAATCGGTCACCTTGAGCTGGATGCCCTCGGAGGGATCGGAGGCGGGCATGGGCGGGAATTCCTGGGCATCGATACCCTTGATCTCGGTGCTGGACGCGCCGCAGCGCACGGTCAGCGTGAAGGTAGACATATTCACTGTCATGTGCACGGTATCGTTGGGCAGCGTGTTCACCAGGTCGGACAGCAAGCGCGCCGGGACGGTGACCGAGCCTTCTTCACCAATTTGCGCGCCAATCCAGCAAGAAACGCCCAATTCGAGGTTGGTGGCTGCCAGGCGCAAGCGACCTTCGTCTGTCGCCAGGAGGACGTTTGCCAGCACGGGCAGCGTGCTGCGCGGCGATACCGCCCGCGAAACCAGATTTAATCCATGCGCCAACTGCTGCTGAGATACCGAAACCTTCATCTCACCCTCCGAAAACGGTTCGATTGATAAAAGGAAACTGCTCAGAGGGTGGAGAAATCTCCCTCTTTCACCTCTGGCTGAGTAGTTATGATAAAAGTATATCATAAAACGCGAGGCGCTATTACGCCTCGCGTTTTATACATCTTTGGTATTCGATTGTTTGGCGCGGCTACTTCGCCCCGCTCATCACTGAGCTGAGCGCGTTGAGCAGCGTTCCAGCAACCAGTTGGCCCGATTGCTGGCGGTGCGATGCGTTATTCATCTGGCTGCCTGCCATCACCGCCTGGACAATGGCTTCCAACGCGCCGGCGCCTTTTTGGCGGGCCTTGAGGAAAGCCGCTCCCGCGGTTAACAGCGTGGCCAGATCAATCCCGCCACCCTGGCCTTGCGGCTGTGCGGCCTGGGGTTGAGCAGACTGCTGGCCGCCTAACAACGCGCCCAGCAAGTCACCCATTCCGCCGGACTGTCCCTGAGAGGCAGACTGCTGTCCGCCCAAGAGGGAGCCCAACAGATCACCCGCGTCCGGCTGGCTTTGTTGCTGTGCAGGGGCCTGGCCCCCGCCCAACAACGCGCCCATCAGGTCTTCCAATCCGCCCTGGCTTTGCGGTTGCGCCGCCGGAGCCGATTGACCACCCATCAACGCGCCGAGCAGGTCACCCATGCCGCCCTGGCTTTGCGGTTGAGATGCAGCCGGGGCCGACTGCCCGCCCATCAACGCCTGAACCAGGGTCATGGCGCTTTCGGGGGAAATTCGCGTTTGCCCCTTCACTTTTTGGGCGGCCTGCGCCAGGCCTTCCGCGTACAACTTGGCCGAGCCCGTCTGGGCCTGGCTGCTCAGCTTTTGGCTGGCATAGGCAAGCTGGGTGGAGGGCGCGCTGGTCTTCTTTTCGGCCATGGCCTGGGTAATCACCTGGAAGGTATCGACCATATTGTCGCCGTGATTGTGGTTGTACTCATCGGCGGCGTTCAACGCCGCGCGATTTTCCTGCATCACCTTGACGACGGAGCCGAATACCTTGCTGAGGTCCGTTTTCGAAACGGTAGGCTGGTCCACGCTACTTCATCTCTTCGGGGAGCGTAGGGATCTTGAGGGTCAGACCGGTGCGCACCATACCAGGGTTGGAACCGATGATGTCCTTGTTGGCTTCGTAGATCAACTTCCAGTAGGCCTGACCGGCGTTGCCGTAATAGCGCAGCGCCAGGGCGCTGAGGGTGTCGCCAGCGACGACGGTGTACTCGGCCATGACGGCTTTCTTGGCTGCTTCGGCGGCAGCGGCTTCGGCAGCGGCTTTCGCATCGGCGGCGGCTTTCTCAGCGGCAGCCTTGGCGGCAGCGGCCTTCTCGGCGGCTACGCGGTCGGCAATGACCTTCTTGGCGGCATCCTGCGCGGCGGCAGCCTTGTCGGCGGCAGCTTTATCGGCAGCGGCCTTGGCCTGGGTAGCGGCTTTGGCTTCGGCGGCGCGCTTCTCAGCGGCGGCCTTCAGTTCCTCGGCTTTTTTCTTCGCTTCGGCGGCGGCGGCGGCGCTCTTCTCAGCAGCGGCTTTTTCCGCGGCGGCAGCTTTCTCGTCGCGGTCGGTCAAAGCGTCGATTGCTTTGTCGAAAATCGATTTCTTTTTGTCGTCTGCCATTAGGTTTTTTCCTTTCATCACATAGAGTGGATAGACGGACATTAAGTCCCCAATTAAGATTAGTATACTACAGGTCATAGACAGGGTTAACCGGTGGGGGATGTCAAGATTTTGTCAAAAAATCATCACGCACACCCGCTCCCGTAGCGGCGAGGCGAGATTCGACAAATGCATCCACCGGGGCCTGTTAGCCTCGCCGGTAGCAGCCACAAAAGTCGGACTGTAATACCATTCACCGCATAAATTCCGGCATGGTCATATGCAATACGGACTGTCCCAAGCTGAAAACGTATAATTTTAAGGCGATTAATCAGAATGTCATGCATTCCAGCATAGATATGACTGACCAATTCTATTCAAACCAGAACGAGAAGGAATTCAGAAACGATAAATTCATTGGCAAAGGAAAAGAATAATGAATCTCAGGAAAATGACTTCATACTACTTCTGCAGTTTTTGAAATAGAGACAAGACAAAAGGTAATAATATATGCGCATACTATTGACATATATTGTATAATATATGTGGATCTGAACCTTGGCATATCCAAGCAGTAGGATTCACCCGGGCCGAAAGGCCCTTTTTTATTTAACTTTCAACAATCCCGTATTGATTTCTAGATGATGCCACTTTACAAAGTATTGGATCCAATCTAAGAAAATAGTTGTTTCCTTGCTTCTTTTTCATATATGCATTTGGCGCATAATGCTGATATAACAAGTAAGCGACCAAATCAGCAGCTTGAATGAAATAGGAATTGCTTGAATCACGAAAATTTGGATCTTCAATAGTATTTTGAAGTGTTAAATTCCTGTAACCGGCACTAAAGCTCTGTTGGTTAGGTATGGGATTAAAGTATCTCATTTTCCTAATCAATGCGGTAAGCTTCTTTACATCCGTATTATCAGGAAAAAGCATCCCTCGTTCGTCAGCATTCATTGGCCCATGGAAATTTCTACGAGAAATTGTATTTTCAAATCTTTGAATTAGTAGTTTCCAAGCATGCTCAAATACATCAAAACCCGCTTGCCTTTTAGACTTATCAATAACAACACTTATGATATTTAGATCTGACATGGATGAAAGCTGATCGGCAAACAATCGCAAAATAGTTAACCTATCATTTCTCGCAATTCTAACAAGGCTTCCCGGACGGGTAATGAAATGAGCAGCGTGTATTTCTTCTCGTAAATGAAGGCCAAATGAACCCTTCATTCTTTTACGAAAATTAATTATTTGATCGAGATTGTTCTTCCAGCGTAACTCGTGTACAACGATTCCACATAACACAAAATATCGGCTTGAATTTGAAGAAAATCCTGTATCCCCACTCTCATCTGTATACATTATATACATTGTTTGTCCTCAATTAATTCCCCATATGGAACATAAAGAATATTATATTCTATATTTGAACTGTTTTATTTTTACCATCCTCCTCCTCTAAAAAACACCTGCCGGAATTTGTCTGGCTGGATTAAAGATCTGAAGGCATTTTTATTGCTTAATAGCTCCTCGTCGAGGACTCGAATACCATCCCCCCTGTGGGGACCTCGAACCTACTCCTTAAAGAGAAAACCCCGTTTTCACGGGGTTGATTCAACCAGGAGAGCTTTTTAAGCTCTTCTTAGGCTCCTCGTCGAGGACTCGAACCTCGAACCTAGCGGTTAACAGCCGCCCGCTCTGCCGATTGAGCTAACGAGGAATGGCGTCCCCTATTATATCCGCGCGCGGGTAGTTGTCAAGGTTGCGACGACTTCCCAAAATGCCCTGGCTCGAATGGTGACATTTGGAAACCGTTTTTAGTGACAATCTGCCCCTCCATCCGGGCTACGGGTATGCTATTCTAGCCCGTGATATTGTATTCGTTTTTAGGAAAGGATATTTACCATGGCACATGTGATCGACCAGGCCTCTTGCATCCAGTGCGGCGCTTGCGAAGCCGAATGCCCCGAGGGCGCTATCTCTGTCCAGGCTGACGGCTCCTACATGATCGACGCCGCCAAGTGCGAAGACTGCGCAAAATGCGTCGATGTTTGCCCCACCGGCAGCATCACCAAAGCCTAACCGCAACTTTTTGCAACGCGCCGGGCGACTCGCATG
>JAEXTI010000445.1 GCA_023406965.1 Chloroflexota bacterium | reverse complement strand
AGGAAAGCTCCTGCCGTGAATGCTAACGCCGCAGAGAACTCATAAAGGTAATTGACGTTCGAACCGTCTTTGCCGATGGTTACCGCAGACAACGTAGAAGCAACAAGATAGGGCGCAACGACCCACCAGACTTTTTGCTTGAACCAGCCGGCTAGGACCAGATAGGCGGCGCTAAGAACCACAAGCAGTCCCATGTTCTTCCATATTTTGTCCAGATAATCCTCCACAGAATCCCAAAAGAACGGATTCACATTGGCTGTGACGATGTTGAAGAAAAAGCCGCCTCGCGTGATCAGGTTGAGCAGTAGGAAAATAGCCAGAGAAAAGCCGCCCGTCCAAAGAGCCAGCTCAAATGCACGGCGGCGGGGTTTATGGCTGAGCAGCCAGATGAAGGCAGCGAATGGGGCGGCCAGGCCATAGGATTGGCGGGTGAAGATTGCCAGTGTTAACAATACGGCGGTCAAAACCAACGCTCTGCGATGTTCGCGGCGGGTGATGATGACAAAGAGTGCCGCCCAACTCAAAGCCAGGGCCAATGAGTCAATGCGTACGAAGCCGCTCCAGTGAAGGATGAAGGGAATGGTGGGCAACAGCGCAGCACTGAGAATTGACGCGAACTGGTTCTTTGTGACGAAATACAAAGATGCGCCAATGAAATAGGCAGATGCCAGGATGCAAATCAGATTGATAGTTCGGCCGTACCAGAATGCGGGGCCGAATATCCAGGCGAAGGGAAGTTGGAGTAGATGGTAAAGTGGGGGGTAATTTCCGATGATAAACGGAGATTGGCTGATATCGACAGGGTAAATACTTTCGCCGCGGGATAAACGCATAACCTGATCCAAAATAGGCCCTTCGCCATAATCAGCATTGAATGGGAAGGCGATGAGGATGCGCATATAGTCCAGGTACAGCCAAACGGCGCGAGCCAGGAGATACAGCAAGGCGATCATAGCCAGGCTGAGCAAAATGCGTGGGCCCCAGGTTGCGATCTTTTTCATGACGGTTTCCTCCAGCGAGTAGATGATTCGATTATACTCAAATGGATCTCCCTGATAGTTTGGCGTAGGGAAAGTGGCTTTGGTAACCATTGATCTACCCGTAAAAAAATAGTTCTCGGAGTGCCAAGGGGTTGATAATGGCGAATACACAATTGTTGGAATGCGATGTGGCTGTTATCGGCGGTAGTCTTGGTGGGGTGGCAGCGGCTCTGGCGGCTGCGGAATCAGGCGCGCGCGTCATCTTGACGGAGGCTTCGGCGTGGATTGGGGGACAGACAACGAGCCAGGCTGTTTCTGCGCTGGATGAACACCAGTGGGTGGAGGTGGTCGAGTCTACTCGCAATTATGCCCTCTTCCGGCAAAAAATCCGTGAATCTTATCGTGATATGTACGGGGTGCCCGTGCAAGCGGAAAACGGTCGTTGGCTGAACCCAGGTGGGGGCTGGGTGAGCGATTTGTGTTTTGAGCCAAGAGTGGGATTGGCGGTTTTGCAGGAGATGCTGGCGCAGCACGTGCAAGCTGCACGCTTGAAAGTTCTGACACGCGCGCAACCGGTTGGGTGCGAGGGCGATCCGGGGCACATCAAAACTGTGACAGTTCAACATCGGGGAAAGAAGATCGCGATCCGGGCTCAGTTCTTCCTGGATGCTACCGATACGGGGGATTTGCTGCCTATAACAGGTGTACCTTATGTGACCGGAGCAGAGGCGAAGGAAGATACTGGTGAGGCTGACGCCAGTGTCGATGGCCCGCATCCGGAGCGTATCCAGAGTTTCACCTACTGCTTTCTAGTAGAGTTTTGCCCCGGTGAGAGCCATGTGATCCGAAAACCAAGGGGATACGAGGTATTTAAGGACCGCCAGCCGTACAGCCTGACTTTATATAACCGGGCGGGCGAGGCGATCCACTATAACTTCATGAAAGCGACTGCTGAGCGCCCTCTGCCCTTCTGGACCTACCGGCGAGTGTTTGATGCTGGCCAGCTTGACCCAAATAGGAATGGGCGGGATATTGCCTTGATCAACTGGCACGGAAATGATTATCACTGGGCTAGCCCAATTGATCAGCCTGTAAAGCGACAGGTCGCGATTCTGGATGAGGCCCGGCGGCTTTCGCTGGGATTCTTGTATTGGCTGCAAACCGAGGTCAAGCGAGACGACGGAAGTGGTTACGGATACCCCGAATTGCGCCTGTTGCCCGAGGCGGTTGGCACGCGTTCTGGATTGGCTATGACCCCCTACTGGCGGGAATCGAGGCGCATTCATGGTTTGCGTAGAATCGTCGCCGAGGATATTCTGGCAGCCGGCAATCCAGGTAAAGTTCAAGCGGCATTTCCAGATTCGGTAGGCATCGGCTGGTACCCGATGGATTTGCACCCGGCGGTGGGAGATGATACAACCATGTTTGCTCCCACGCTGCCATTCCAGATTCCACTTGGCGCGCTCATCCCCCAGGATTGTGACAACCTGCTAGCTGCTTGTAAGAACATCGCAACCACGCATTTGAGCAACGGCGCTTACCGGTTGCATCCGGTGGAATGGTCAATTGGCGAAGCGGCGGGAGCGCTAGCTGCTTATTGTGTGAGTAACAGATTGAAACCCCAACAGATCCATTCATCCCCTGAGCGTTTGGGGGGCTTCCAGTTCTTCTTGACCCAACGCGGTGTGAGAATTGCTTGGCCGCTTGATGTATTGGAGCACATGGAGCAAAAATGAAAAAAGGGGCAGTCTGGTGTATTCACCCATTACTGCCCCTTTTTCATGCAGAATCGATCTATTTCAAATAGCTCAGGTATTTGTCCTGATACTCGATCATGGTGTCGAGCATTTCTTCCATGCCATTGATGTGCCCGGCAACCGGATCAACCAGCAGGGCTTGAAGAGCCAGGTCGCGAGATTTGTGGATGATAGCCTCAGCAGTCAGGTCGTGAATGGCTACCTGATTCATGAGCAGGCCGGCAAAGCCGCGTGGAATGGTGCCCAACGGAACCCCATGCACTCCATTTTTGTCGACGATGGCAGGGACTTCAACGACAATCCAATCTGGGAGGTTTTCGATCAAGCCGTTGTTAGGAATGTTCACGGCGGCTTCCTCGTAACCTGCGTCGGTGAGAATACCTTCTATGATGGGGATGATGCGCTCGCCTACTTCCAACTCAATCTTAGGCTGAACATGGCTGAGGTACTCTTTGTAGAAGCGATAGAAATCGAGGATGCCCTTGTGGTCGGCAACTTCGTAAGCCCAGTGGATGTACTCACCAAAATGGCTGTCGCTGGTGATAGGCATGAGGCCGAATTTCTCTAGAATTTCCTTGAAAACTCGCCGCTCGGGCCAGGCTTCGGTTTCGATGTGCGCAAAGTCTTCAGGCTTTTCGGGCCACTTCCCGGTCTCTTTGAAGTATTTGTGAACCGAATCCAGAGAGGGCATGGTGCTGAAGAACTTGGGTGCTTTCTCGCGAATATCAGGATAGGCATCCTTGCCGGTGGCCTTGTATTTGGCAGTGAGAACGCAACTGAAGTGGTTTAAACCGGCGGCGCGGACTTCCAACTCCTCATAGGGCACGCCCAGGATTTCGGGCAGGAAGCGAGGCAGCGAGCCGATTTCATGGCACATGCCGATGAATTTCAGGTCTGGGAAGGCGCGATGCACCGTGGTACAGATTCGGCTCATGGGGTTGCTGAAGTTGAAGATGGTCGCATCCGGACAGATCTTTTGGGCGTCGGCACAAATATCCAGAATGGGAGGGGTGATGCGCATTGAGTGGAACAGCCCCCCCGGGCCACCATTCTCACCGTAAACCTGGGTAACGCCGTACTGCTGGGGCACACGCCAGTCCATCTCCCATAGATCGAAGCGATTGCCTACCTCGATGGAGATGATTAGAAAATTGGCCCCCTGGAAAGCTTCGGCGCGATTGGTTGTGGCCGAAATAGAGAAGGGAAGTTTGTGCTCTTCGATGAATGCGCGACCGTTCTTTTCAACTTCGGCAAGTGTGACCGGGTTAATGTCGTGCAGAACGATCTCGCTGCCTTCGAGCACTTTGCTCTGCAGGATATCGCCAATCGTCCCGTATCCGAACTGGGCACTGCCCGCTCCAATCAAGACAATTCTTTGTTTCATCTGTTTTTT
>JAEXTI010000418.1 GCA_023406965.1 Chloroflexota bacterium | reverse complement strand
GAAAATGACACCGACGTTAATCTTCCGTTCCATCGAATGAGTCCTATCCTCTAAGATTTTCCAGGCTCGGCCAATCGCCCAACAACTCAACTTCTAACTCCAGCTTGACCCCAAATTGCTCATAAACGGCTTTTTGCGCTTTTCCGATCAGCGCCGCCAGGTCTTTGGCAGTGGCATGACCGTGGTTGATGAAGAAGTTGGCGTGCTGTCCGCTAATCTCCGCGTCGCCCTGACGGGCGCCTTTCAATCCAGCCGCCTCAATCAACCGTCCTGCATAATCGCCCGGCGGGTTCTTGAACATAGAACCCAGGCTGGCGCCCGGTGGCTGTGTCTGGCGACGGCGAGCAGCGAACTCGTCCATCTTCGCCTGCACGGCTTCCGGCGTGCTCTGTTCCAGCTTCATTCGGGCTGCCAAAATCACTGCCTTTGGCCCTGATTCTCTTTTTAATGCGCTGCTGCGGTACTCGTACGCCATCTGGTCAACCGTCCAATCCTGTCTACCCATAGTAGGGTGCAAGATTTCTGCCACAAGCAGGTTGCCGCGCACATCCCCACCGTGGGCCCCGGCGTTCCCATACACCGCGCCGCCCACCGTGCCGGGGATGGTGGCAGCCCATTCCAGGCCGCTCAAACCGCGCAGCGCCACCTGGCGTGCCACCGTACCCAAATTTGCACCGGCTTCAGCCCAAACGCTGAAAGGCTCGTGGTGCACGTCCACCTTGACGTTGCGCGCCCGGTTGATCACAATCACTCCAGGGTAACCGGTTTCGCTGACCAGCACGTTGGAACCCATGCCCAGCACCTGAAAAAGCAGCCCCATTTCCCACAGCGCGCGCACGGCCTTTTCCAGCTCTCCGGAGGTATGCACCGGGAGCAAGGCCAGCGCCCGCCCGCCCACGTGCGCCGTGGTGAAGTTGGCCAGGACGACGTTTTCTTGCAGCGCCGGGCCAAACACCTCGCGCAGGCGGTTCATGGGAATGGTAGGGGTCGCGTTTTTGGGCATTAGATCTTCTTAATCCGGTCGATAACCCGATTGACCACCTGGCGCTCGGGCTCAGTGGGCTTCATCGCGCCCTGTTGCAGGGGGCGCCGGTTTTGGTTGTGGCCCACCGGGTCCGGCGGCACCAGTTGAATCGGCAGAGAGTCCAGCTCGGCCTTAAAAATACGCAATTGCTCTTTCTTAGGATTAGCCATGTTTTCCTCCTCTTTCTTTCAAGTCCGCCCAAATTTGGGCACTGATCTGATCGGCATCGCCCGCTGAGAGCACCAGTAAAACATCGCCGGGCATCAAATTATGTTGTAAATATGTGCTCACATCCTCCAGCGCCGGGATGAACGTCGCGCCGGGATGATCCATCCCTTTCACCACTACTTCCGCCGAAAAACCATTGGCCTGTTCGCGCGCCGCATACACCTCGGTCACAATCACTCGATCGGCGTCGACAAATGCCGCGGCGAACTGGTCCTGCAGCGCGCGCGTCCGCGAGAAGGTGTGCGGCTGCCAGACCGCCCAAATGCGCCTTCCCGCATACATGGCTCGCGCGGCTTGCAACGTGGCACGGATTTCGGTAGGATGGTGAGCATAATCATCGATCACCGTGATTTCTTGGGCCGTGCCGCGCAGATCGAAGCGGCGTCCCGTGCCACTGAACTGCTCCAGCGCCTTGGCAGCCTGTGCCACCTGCAGCCCCAGGCAATCCATCGCCGCCAGCGCCGCCAGGGCGTTGCTGGCATTATGCAAACCGGGCACGCTCAACGACGCGCTCGCCAACAAATCACCACCGCGCAGCACATCAAAGCGGTAGCCCTTCCCCGGTTGCGAGGACAGGTTCGCCGCGCTGTAATCGGCGGGCTCGCGCAGCCCGTAGGTCAGCGCGCGGCAGCCCGCGGGGATTTCCGCGACCAGAGCGCGTGTCTCCGCTTGATCGGCACAAGCCAGCAGCGTTCCGCCCTCTTGCAGCCGTCCCACAAAGCCCGCGAAGGCCGCCCGGTAATCCGCCGGGGTGGGGTAACAATCGGGGTGGTCGTGCTCCATGTAAGTCACCACCGCCAGCGCAGGTTTCAAACCGTGGAACATGCGGTCGTACTCATCGGCCTCGATCACAAAAACCTGCCCCTGCCCCGCGTGAGCATTGCCACCCAGATCGTGAGACACGCCCCCGATGATATACGAGGGGTCCTGGCCCAGGCGGTTGAGCAGGAAGGCGATCATCGCCGTGGTGGTGGTCTTGCCGTGCGTGCCCGCTACCGCCACCGTTTGGAAGCCGTCTGTCAAGCGGTGCAGGAATTCGGAGCGTTTGAGCACCGGGATGCCCGCCGCGCGTGCTGCCTGCACCTCGGCGTTATCCTCGGGCACCGCCGAGGAACGCACCACCACATCGGCCCCTGCCACGTGCTCGGCGGCGTGACCGGCGTATACGCGGATGCCCGCAGCCCGCAGTTCCTCAGCCAACGGGGAAACCGCCCGGTCCGAGCCCGAGACTGGGTACCCCCGCTCCGCCAGGAGCCGGGCTATTGCGG
>JAEXTI010000390.1 GCA_023406965.1 Chloroflexota bacterium | reverse complement strand
ACTTTGACGTAGGAGCCAAAACCGGCTTCCGCAACACCCAGGCCCAGATCGCCCATCATCTCATGCCCGTAGAGGGGCAGGCCGGCTTCGGTGCGCAGCGAGTCGCGGGCGCCCAGGCCGCAGGGTTTCATGCCCAGCGGGGTTCCCACCGTCGTGAGCGCATTCCAGAACTCGGCGGCGCGATCGGGGTGGACGAAGAGCTCAAAGGCCATGCGCTCGCCGGTGTAACCGGTACGGGAGACAACCAGGTCGAAGCCGCCCACGGTGGCATCGCACAGCTCGGTGCGCTTGAGGGCCATGATGCGCTTGCGGGTGGCGGGGTCGCAGCCCAAGGCCAGGAGGATATCGCGAGATTTGGGGCCCTGTAGGGCGATGTCGACGCGCATGTCGGGGCCGGCTTGCGGGTCGCGCAGGTTGCGCAGGACAGCGCCTGCGCCAAAGGCGCGAGCGCCGGGGGCTGCGCGATCGACGAGGACCTCGCCGCGCAGAACAGCGTTAAGCCAGGCCCAGTCCTTGTCGTCGTTAGAGGCGTTGACCACCACCAGGTAGGCTTCTTCGGCGCGGCGGTAGATGAGCGTATCGTCAATTACACCAGCATCGGGGTCGAGGAATTGCGTGTAGCATGATTCGCCCACGGCCAAGGCGGCGATGTCGTTGCCGCAAACGCTGTCGAGGAACGCGGCGGCCTGGGGGCCTTCGGCTTGATAGACGCCCATGTGGGCAACATCGAACAAGCCGGCCGCCTGACGGGTGGCGAGGTGTTCTTCGACCACCGAGGAGTACCAGACCGGCATTTCCCAGCCGGCAAAGGGCACCATCTTGGCGCCTAAAGCGCGATGGGTTTCGAAGAGGGCGGTGCGGCGCAAGGGGGGATTTTCCGGTTCAGTCCAGGTGAACTCGGGCAGGGGAGCCGCGCTGGAAGCGGTTTTGCCGATGAAGTAGACCTTGTGGGCGTCCACGGCTGCGCCGGTGGCTGCGGTGACCGGGGCGGCGGAGCTTTCGGTGACGGTGACGGGGCCGGAGATGCGGCGGGTGACATCGGGGTCAAAACTGATGTAACCGTCGCTGAGGCCGCGCAGCCAGGCCGAGGCCAGCCCGAAGGAAGCAGCGGGCAGGCTGAAGCGGAAGAGGCCTTCTTTGACGAAGGTGAGGAAACCCTCGACGGTTCCGCGCGGGGTGATCAGTTGGGTGGGGCTGCTCTGGCCGAGCTGGAGGGCCTCGGCGTTGCAGGTGAAGACGACATTGACATAGTGACGCACATTTTGGCCTTGCAGATCGAGGACGGCCCAGGCTCCCTGGGCGGCGGGCTGGTCATCGACGAAGAAGAAGTGCGGGTAGCCGTGATGTGTGGATACCGATCCAGCGGCTTTTTCGGCCAGGGCGCGGATGCGCAGGCGGACGGTCTCAAAGGTGTCAAAATCGACCTTGGCGCGCAGGGCGGGGCCTTTGCGGGTTTCCACAGCGTAGGGAGTGCAGGCAAAGAAGATGTCGGCGATGGCATCGGCGACCTGAACCATGTCGGCTTCTGTGAGGCCGCGCTGAGTCATCCAGGGGGTGCCGAGGCGAATGCCGGAGGCGGCAAAGGCAGTTTTATCGCCGGGGATGGTGTTGCGGTTGCAGACAATCCCGACCAGGTCAAGGATGCGGGCAGCCATATCGCCGGACAGGGTGGTGCCATCGGGGCCGACAACGGTTTTGCAGTCCACATTGGTGAGGTGGGTGTCGCTGCCGCCGAAGGGGATGCGCAGGCCGCGTTCAACGAGGCGGGCGTTGAGGGCCTGGCAATTCTTGAGGATTTGCTCCTGCAGGGCGCGGAATTGGGGCGCGCGGGCCAGCTTGAAGGCCGTGGCCATGGCCGCGACGGCATGGATATGCGGGCCGCCCTGCTCGCCGGGGAACACGGCCCGGTCGAGTTTTTTGGAGAGTGCCGAATCGGTGGTGATGATGCAGGCGCCGCGCGGGCCGCAGAGGGTCTTGTGGGTGGTGAAGGTAATGATGTGGGCATGGCCGACCGGGGAAGGGATGGTCCCGGCGGCGATCAAACCGGCGATGTGCGATACATCGGCGAGCAGGATAGCGCCGACGGAATCGGCGATGGCCCGGAAACGGGCCCAGTCGGGTACCCAGGGATAGGAAGAATAGCCGGTGATGATGATTTTGGGTTTGTGCTCGGTGGCGAGAGCTTGAATGGCGTCATAATCGAGGCGTTCGGTGGCCGGGTCGACGTTGTAGCCGACGATCTTGAAGATTTTACCGGAGCGGTTGACCGGAGAGCCGTGAGTCAGGTGCCCACCGTGGAGCAGGTTGAGTCCCATGACGGTGTCGCCGGGGTTGACCAGGGCGGTGTAGACGGCGTTGTTGGCCGGGGCGCCGGAGAGCGGCTGGACGTTGACGAACAGGCGCTCGGCAGGAAAAGTCGGGGTGGCGAAGGCTTCGGCGCAGCGGCGGCGGGCCAGCGACTCGATTATGTCGGCATATTCGACGCCTTTGTAGTAGCGGGGGTCGGCATAGCGGCGATAGTTGGCCAGACGCTGGGGATAATCGAGGATTTCATCCTCGCTCATCACCCGAGTCTCGTCGTCGGGGTAGCCTTCGGCATAGATGTTCTGAAACTCAGAGCCCAGGGCCTGCCGCACGGCCTGGGGGGCGGTGCTTTCGCTGGGAATGAGAATCAGTTTGCGAACCTGACGTTCGGCTTCGATCTGGATGAGTTCGTCGACGTCCGGGTCGAGGTCGGACAGAGAACCTTGAAACAGGAAATCAGTCATAGGGTAAGAGCTCCTCGGTTAAATTGTAGCCCGGCAAAGAAGGCGGGTCAAGTGAGTTTTTTCCGTTACGGAATAGATGACACGCGCTATTTTTCAGCAGGGCGCCAGAGAATTAACGTTTCTAGCGAACGTTTGTTATGATTGAAATTGTTTTGTGCCGGTATTGATGATGCAATCGATGGGTGGCATTTCCTAATTTTAAGATATACGCGCAGAGATCCAATCGATTATGGTTTGGATGATTTCAGCGCGATTGGTTTCGTTATGTAATTCGTGGAATTCGCCTTCCCACCAGCGGAAGGTTAGCAATTCGGCAGGGGCGGTTTCGGCAAAGCTGCGCGTGGCTTGCGGGTTGACCAGGTGGTCGGCACTGCCCTGCATGAGCAGGGTGGGCAGGGTGAGGTCGGAGGCGTGTTCGAGCATCCAGCGTCCGTTTTCGATCAACTCGAGGCCCAGACGGGCAGAGATGCGGTCGTGAACGAGGGGATCGGCGGAATACACTTCGGCGACTTTGGGATCGCGGGAGAGGTTGGCGCGGTCGAGGCCGTTGGGCAGGGTGAAGGCAGGGGCGACTTTGCTCATGAAGCGAGCCAGGCGCAGGGTTCCAGGGGTGACCGGGTTGCCGGTTGCCAGGCCGGGACTGGTGACGATGATGCCAGCCAGGTCAGGCTTGCGTTTGAGGGCAGTATAGAGCACCAGTGCTCCGCCCAGACTGTGACCGTACAGGAAGACCGGCAGACCGGGGTAGCGTTTGCGGGCCTCATCGACGAAAGAGAGGATATCATCGGCGATCACGCTGTAGGAGGGGGCATGCCCCCGGGGGCCGGGGGTTTTGCCGTGACCGCGCAGGTCGAAGTTGAGCATGGCCAACCCGGCCTGAGTGAAGGCTTCGGCAACGTGAGTGTAGCGCTCGCCATGCTCGCCTAAACCGTGGACAAGCACAACGACTGCCCGCGGGGCCTCTGAAGGGGCCCATAGTCGGGCAGCAAACATCTTTCCGTCGGGAACGTTCCAGGAAAACTCAAGCGTATTCATGATCCTCCAGGTAAGACTTTTGGAAACATTTCTTGCCGGGCAAATGTATAATGGTGTAACTGCTCAGAGGGCAGGGAAATCTGCCGCCTCTGTTGGAAGTGTATATCAGGAAGTTGGATAAGTCAATGCGCGGGCGACCTCTGACAAACTTACTAACGAAAAGGGAATCGTAAAATATGGAAGCTACATCCTCTCAAATAAATTCTCCGGAAGCGCAAACGCCTTCGACTGGTAGTGGTTGCGGTGAATGGGCAGCAACGATTGGCCTGGGCGTGTGGGCCGTAGTCGTGATGGTTGTATTTTCGGGTTTGATGGGTGTTCTTGAGCAAACTTTGATGATGAATGTATTCCCACCGGCAGATTTGCGCTGGGCGGTGGTGGCTGGATGCGGGGCGGCCTGGCTGTTGCCAGCCGGGGTGTTCTGGGTGCTTTCACGCTGGAGCCCCGGTCTTAAAGCGCTGGCCAGTGCTTCGGGGTGGGTGGCGCTGTTCGGGCTGCTGCAGAGCGTGTCTCGCTTGCCTGGGGTGGTGGATGGACAAACTGCGCTGGCGTTGCAGTTGGGTGGCGTGGTGGTGTTCTTGCTGATCAAGCTAATTTCGGGCTGGATTCGCCCGCGAACGGGCGGATTGGGCTGGGGGCTGCTGTTTGGGTTGGGGATGGGCCTGCCCTGGGCGGCTTTGGGAGCGTTGGGCTCGGCTGGAGAGGCTGCGCTGGCGTTGCTGGTGGGGTTGGGTTTTGGTGTGGCGGCGGCCTGGGTGCTGACGCCGGTGGTGAGTGGCGAGGAGGGCAAGCTCTATGGTTATGGGGCCTTCCTGCGAGAAGGGTTGGCGGCAGCGGGCATCTTGCTGGGACTGGTGCTGCCCCTGGGGGCCAACGGGACGACTGTTATGCTGGCAATCATCATCCCAGCGTTGGGATTTGTGGCAGCGGCCTTGCTGCGAAAAACCCAGGATGGGCGCGCGGCCAGTTGGCCGGCGGTGGCTGCATTGGTTGGGCTGGCGGTGGCCTGGCCGCTGGCGTTTGTGGACCTGGAAGAGTTGTCGATCCTGCTCTCGGGCATGGGCGAGGCGACGGGTTGGGCCTGGATGGCAGCGGGAATCCAGGCGGCGATTGGCGCGGTGGCTGTCCTGGCGGCGCTGGGATTGATGCTGTGGTGGTTGGAGAAGAAAGCGCTGGTGATTGCCGGTTGGCTCTTGAGCGGCGTGGCTGGGCTGGCTTTTGTCCTGGTGTATGTCCTGGTAGGCCAGCCGGGATTCTTTGGGGAAGAGTATTTTGTGATTCTCAAGGATCAAGCCGATTTGAGCGGAGCGGCGAGTATTGTCGACCCAGTGGAACGCAGGCAGGTGGTTTACGACACGCTGGTAGCACACGCCGACGAGACACAGGGCGATTTGCGTGCCGAGTTGGAGCGGAGAGGATTGGAATACCGCCCGTATTACCTGGTGAATGCTGTGCAGGTGAAGGGTGGGCTGCTGGCGCGCTGGTGGCTGCAGGGGCGGCCCGAAGTGGACCGGGTGTTGATTGCCACGGTGCTGCGCGA
>JAEXTI010000352.1 GCA_023406965.1 Chloroflexota bacterium | reverse complement strand
GAAAGCCGCGCACTTCCGCCAGATTGTGCCCGTCTTCACCAACGTGATCTTTGACACCAGCCAGCCCCATTCCAACGTGGTCTTCCCGCACATGTTTGCCTGGCTGGACCAGGTGCTGGAGACGGCCCGCGCCCACCCCGACACGCTCTTTGTCATCCGGGCGCACCCCGACGAATCTCGGCCGGGCAAGTCCAGCCGCGAGAGCGTGGCCGCTTGGGCAGCCAACCGACAGGTTTCGGCCCTGCCCAACGTGGTCTTCGTTGATTCGGGCGAGTATCTCAGCTCCTACGATCTGATCCAGCGCTCCAAGTTCGTTATGGTCTATAATTCCACCATTGGCCTGGAAGCTTCGCTGATGGGCACGGCGGTGTTGTGCGCGGGCAAAGCTCGTTTCACACAACTGCCCACGGTGTTCTTCCCCGCGACGCCCGAGGGCTACCGCACTCAGGCTGAGCAATTCCTGACGGCAGAATCGATCGAGGTGCCGCCCGAGTTCCGCCGCAATGCCCGCCGCTTCCTCTATTACCAACTGTACAAAACCTCGCTGCCGTTCAGCGCTTTCCTGGAAGAGGACGGCGTCTGGCAAGGTTACGTGAAGCTAAAAGACTTGCCCTATACGGCCTTTGACCCGCAAAATTCTGAGACGATGCGGGTGATTGTGAACGGCATTTTGAACGAGACCCCCTTTTTGATTGAGGGCTGAAGTATGAAACAACTGCAAAAAATCGTCGCGCTGGTCCCCATGCGCCACCACTCCGAGCGGGTGCCGGGCAAGAACTATCGCCTGCTGAACGGCAAGCCCCTCTATGCGCATATCATTGAGACGCTGTTAGCTGTGCCCGAAGTGTCAAAAATCGTTGTAGATACCGACAGCCCGGTGATTCTGGAAGGCCTGCGTAAGGATTATCCCCAGGTGGGCACGATCGAGCGCCCCGAGCATTTGCGTGCCGGGACTATCCCAATGAATGAGATTCTCCTGCACGACACCGCCCTGGAGCCCGCCGACCTGTATTTGCAAACTCACTCCACCAACCCGCTGCTGCGCGCCGAGACCCTTTCGGCGGCGATCAAGTCTTTGCGTGACAATTACCCGGCTTATGACTCGCTGTTTGGGGTGACGCGCCTGCAAACCCGCCTGTGGGATCAATTGGCCCGGCCCATCAATCACAACCCGGCCATTTTGCTGCGCACCCAGGACTTGCCCCCCACCTACATGGAAAATTCTTGCGTGTACCTGTTCACGCGTCAGACGCTGGAACAGCGCCGCAACCGCCTGGGCGAGCGTCCCTATATGTTCGAGGTCAGTGCCGCCGAGGCCTGGGATATCGACGAGGAATTGACCTTCCAGATTGTCGATTTGCTGCTCAAACAACGCGGGGCGTAACCGCGCTCGGAGGATTCACATGCCTACCGTTTTACTTTCCGCTCCTTACATGATTCCCTACGTCGAGCGCTTTCGCCCGGTCTTCGAGCATTACGGCCTGGAGATGATCGTCCCCGAGGTGCACGAGCGCATGTCCGAAGAGGAACTGCTGGCTTACGCCGGTCAGTTTGACGGGGCCTTGTGCGGCGACGACCGCTACACGCTGCGCGTGCTGCAAGCCTGCCTGCCGCGCCTGAAGGTCATCTCCAAGTGGGGCACGGGCATCGACTCGATTGACAAGGTTTCGGCCAACCAGTTGGGCATCCAGGTGCGCAACACCCCCAATGCCTTCACTCTGCCGGTCTCGGACAGCGTGTTGGGTTACATCCTGGCCTTTGCCCGCCGCCAGCCGTGGATGGACCGCGCTGTGAAGGCCGGGATTTGGGAAAAGCTGCCCGGGCGTTCGCTCAGCGAGTGCACCCTGGGCGTGATCGGCGTGGGCAACATTGGCAAGGCCGTCATGCGCCGGGCGCGGGCCTTTGGCATGCAGTTGCTGGGCAACGACATCCTCCCCATGCCCCCCGAGTTCATCGCCGAGTTTGGCGTGGAGATGACCTCGCTGCCCGATTTGCTTTCGCGGGCCGATTTCGTCTCGGTCAACTGCGACCTGAACCCGACCAGCTTCCACATCATCAACCCCGAGACTCTGGCGATGATGAATCCCAACGCCGTGCTCATCAACACCGCCCGCGGGCCGTTGGTGGACGAAAAAGCCCTGGTGGAAGCGCTGCAGCAGGGCCGGATTGCCGGGGCGGCGCTGGATGTGTTCGAGGTGGAGCCGCTGCCTGCCGAGTCGCCCCTGCGCGGCATGGACCAGGTCATGCTGGCGGCGCACAACACCAACTCCAGCCCGGCGGCCTGGGAGCGGGTGCATTGGAATACCATTCGCAACCTGCTGGACGGGTTGGGTATGGACGTTAATGGTTTAAGTGCTTTTCAAGGTTAACGCTTTGTAGGGGGCGGGTCCCCCGACCCGGTGCTGGCGGGCTACGACCCGGGCTGGGAAACCCAGCCCCTACCGTCTAGCTACAAAACACATCGGATTTTGGGTTTCGCTTCATAGGTTAGAGAATTTCGGCTTATATCCACCCGCTCAACCCAACCCACACAGAATCGGTTTATTTTTATGTAGAGAGAAGATCGCAATTTCTATTCTCACTTCGATTGGAGTACACAAATATGACACAAGAATCTCGAACCATGTTAATCACCGGCGCGGGTGGCGGCATTGGCCGCGCCACGGTCAAAGTTTTTGCCGAAGCGGGCTGGCGCGTCATCGGCGTGGATCGCCGCGAGTTTGGCGAGCCTTTCCCGGCCAACGGCCTGTATATTGTGGCCGATATTTCGCGCCCGGAAGACCTGGAGAGTATCTACCAGCAAGCCGGGCAATTCACCCACACCCTGGACGCGCTGATCAACAACGCCGCCATCCAGGTTCACAAGCCCCTGATCGAAACCACCCCCGAAGAGTGGGATGCGGTCATGGCTTCCAACCTGCGTTCGGTCTTCTTGGGCATCAAGCTGGCCTACCCCCTGCTCAAAGCGGGCGGCGGCGGGGCCATCGTCAACACCTCCTCGGTGCATGCCATTGCCACCTCGGCCAACATTTCCTCCTATGCCGCCAGCAAGGGCGGTTTACTGGCCCTCACCCGCGCGGCAGCCATTGAGTTTGCCGCCGACAACATCCGTGTCAACGCGGTGCTGCCCGGCGCAGTGGACACACCCATGCTGCGCGCCAGCATGGAGCGCGGCAGCCTGACGGGCGGCGACGTGCTGGACCGCCTGGAGAACCTGGCCCGCAAAACCGTCAACGGCCGCGTGGGCCAGCCCGAAGAAATTGCCCGGGCCATTTACTTCCTGGCCGATAACCACCAGTCATCCTTCATGACCGGGCAAGCCCTGGTCGTGGATGGCGGCGCGCCCGCCCGCTTGAGCACCGAATGAGCGCTACCGACACCTTAAAAAGGGCTCTCCCAACCCCGGTCAAACGCGCCATCGGCGAAACGCTGGACGCCGTCGACCGCGCCAAACAGTGGCCCGCCGCTGCGCTGCACCCCTGGCGGCAGGAGTCTATTCGCCGCATTCGCGCATTGAAAGATATTCACCGCGGGGAGCGCTGCTTTTTGATTGGCAACGGTCCCAGCTTGCGCAACACCGACATGAGCAAGCTCAGGGGTGAGTTCACCATCGGCTTGAATCGCATCTTCTTGATGTTCCCTGAGATCGGCTTCCAGACCACTTACCTGGTGTCGATCAACGATTTGGTCATCGAGCAGAGCGCTGCCGAGTTGCAAACGTTGGACATACCCCGTTTCTTCTCCTGGCGGGCGCGCAAATGGCTGCAACCAGCCGAAAACCTGCACTTTTTGTGGACCACCTACACCGGGCCGCGCTTTTCCACCGACCTGACTGCCCGGCTGTGGGAAGGAGCCACGGTGACCAACGTGGCCTTGCAAGCGGCCTATTACATGGGTTTTCAGGAGGTGGTGCTGATCGGGGTGGATCATAATTTTGTCACCCAGGGCAAGCCCAACACCACCATCACCTCCACCGGCGACGACCCCAACCATTTCTCCGGGGCCTATTTTGGCCAGGGCTTCCGTTGGCAGTTGCCCGACCTGGAAACATCCGAGCGCGGCTACCGTTTGGCGAAAGAAGCCTACGAGTCTGCCGGGCGCCGTGTGCTGGATGCCACCGTGGGTGGCAAGCTGACCATCTTCCCCAAGGTTGACTACAGCAGCCTTTTCTAAGCCA
>JAEXTI010000174.1 GCA_023406965.1 Chloroflexota bacterium | reverse complement strand
CTACGCGGTTGCTGATGTGGCGGATCATCGAAAGATCGTGCGCGATGAACAGATAGGTCAGGTTGAATTCTTTTTGCAGGTCTTCCAGCAGGTTCACCACCTGCGCCTGGATGGACACATCCAGAGCGGAGATGGGCTCGTCGCAGACGATGAGACTGGGTTGCAAAGCCAGGGCGCGGGCTACGCCGATGCGCTGGCGCTGGCCGCCCGAAAACTCGTGTGGGTAGCGCTTGGCAAATGCCGGGTTGAGGCCCACCAGCTTGAGCAGTGATTTGACACGCTCCTCGACCTCTTTCTCAGGGGCAATCTGGTGCACCAGCAGCGGCTCGCCGATGATTTCCTGAACGGTCATACGCGGATTCAGGCTGGCGTACGGGTCCTGGAAGATGAGCTGCATCTTGCGGCGCATGCGGCGCAATTGCTCACCTTTCAAGCCCACCAGGTCGGTGCCCTCAAAGAATACATGCCCCGAAGTGGGCCGGTGCAGTTGCAGAATTGTGCGCCCGGTGGTGGATTTGCCGCAGCCCGATTCACCCACCAGGCCCAGCGTCTCGCCCCGCCGCAGAGTAAAGGAAATATCATCCACCGCTTTGACCGCGCCGGCCTGATACGAAAAGAGCAGGTAACGGCTGCGCATCACCGGGAAGTGTTTGACAAGGTGCTCCACCCGCATCAAAATTTCAGCGTCGCTCATTAGCGCGGCCTCCCGGTTTTGGTATCAATCCAACAAGCAGATCGGTGATTTGTATCAATGGTCACCAGGGCCGGGTTTTCTTTCCAGCAGCGCTCATAGGCGTACCGGCAGCGAGGCGCGAACGGGCAGTAGGTGGGTTTGGCCATCAACACCGGGGGCAAGCCATCGATGGAAGCCAGGCGGCGGTTGCCGGTTTCATCCACACGCGGCAGGCTGCCCAGCAGGCCAATGGTGTAAGGGTGGGAAGGTTCGCGGTACAGGTCCTTCACCGAGGCTTCTTCGATAATGTATCCGGCATACATGACCGCCACCCGGTCAGCCAGCCCGGCGATGATGCCCAGGTCGTGGGTGATCCAGATGATGGCCATGCCCAGTTTGTCGCGCAAGCCCTTGACCAGCTCCACAATCTGCGCCTGAATGGTCACATCCAGGGCAGTGGTGGGCTCGTCGGCGATCAGAATTTGCGGCGTACATACCAAGGACATGGCGATCATGGCGCGCTGGCGCATGCCGCCCGAGAACTGGTGCGGAAAATCGTCCAGGCGATCCTTGGGTTTGGGAATGCCTACCAGCGCCAGCATCTCTGCGGCGCGATCGTAGGCTTGTTTTTTGGTCATGTTGAGGTGGATTTCGGCCGGTTCGGCCAATTGGCGCCCGATGGTCAACACCGGATTAAAGGAAGTCATGGGGTCTTGGAAAATGAAGGTGATTTGCGAACCGCGCACCGAGCGCACTTCCGCATCCGACATAGTGAGCAAGTCGCGACCCTGAAAGAGCGCCAAGCCCGCCACAACCTTGCCGGGGGGCATGGGGATGAGACGCATCATGGACATCATGGTGACGCTCTTCCCGCAACCGCTCTCGCCGACAATCCCTAACGTCTCGCCTTCTTTTAATACAAAAGAAACTCCGTTAACCGCATGGACCGTACCGTCTTGGGTCTTGAACTGGGTCTCCAGGCCTTCTACCGTGAGAATGTTGGCCATGTACCTTCATCCTTGTTTTATGAAATTATAAACATTTAAATCTACTCGGAAATTTTGCCCAACATGTTTTTTTCGGCGTAGTCAATGTTAAGCTTTTATGAGTATACCAGTGTTAATATTGGCTGTCAAACGTTGTCAGACCTTTTTTTGCAGGGCTATCTGAAGAGTACCCAAATGGGCGCAAGTGCTCGGAAGGTGGAAATTTCCAAATTTGACCGCGCACGCCTCCCTTGTTACAATCCAGGTGTAGTAAAAATAAAGGTGACTACTTTGACGTAACAATTCGCCGAAAGGTGAAAAGGCCCGCTTTCTTCAACCTCGGCGAGTAGATTCCCAACAACAAGGAGACCACGATGAAAACAGCCAGCGGTTTGGAATACGTAGAGATTGAAGCCGGTACGGGCGCGCAGGCGCAAGCCGGCATGATGGTGCGCGTACACTATACCGGCAAGCTGCCCAATGGCAAGGTGTTTGATAGCTCGATTCCGCGCGGAGAGCCCATCGAGTTCAAGCTGGGCACGGGGCGGGTGATCAAGGGCTGGGACGAGGACATTGCCCTGATGAAGGTGGGCGGCAAAGCCACCCTGACCATCCCCCCGGAATTGGGTTACGGCGCGCGCGGCGCCGGCGGTGTCATCCCGCCCAACGCCACCCTTATCTTCGACGTCGAACTGGTTTCGGCCAAATAAGATCCCCATTGAACGCCAAAATCTCCGCCGCCCTGAGCCGCCTGGACGCGCCAGGCGCGCAAGGCGCATCTTACGCATTCTACTTCAAGCCCTCGGACGGAGCGCCCTTTTACCAGGGCAACTGCGAGCGCTTCCGCTCGGCTTCGTTGATTAAAGTGCCCATCCTGCTGGCCTGGCTCAAGCTGGAGCGGCAGG
>JAEXTI010000136.1 GCA_023406965.1 Chloroflexota bacterium | reverse complement strand
CCCTTTGCGCAGGGTGGGAACATATTCCATGCTCAAGACCAACACCAGGATCATCACCAGCACGCCAACCACCAAGATCAGACTGCTCATTCCACCCTCCTCAGGCCGCTTCCAAAACCATCGAGCGCATGATGAAATACCCAAACACCATCGCCCCAATGGCCACCGCCAGGACCAGCTGCACCGGCAGCGCCAGCAGACTCTCCCGCACCATCGGGTCCTGTGCCAGATACACGATCATCACCCCCAGAACTCCCGGGATGACCTTCGCCGAAAGCATCGCGTCGCCGGCCTTTGCCTGGGTCCGGTTGCGCGCCACCAAAATTTGCTGCACGCGGGTGGCAGACTCCACCAGAATCTGCGCGTGCTTCCCACCGCCGGCTTCCAGATACCCTTCTAGAAGATGGGCCAGGTTGGATAGCGACAGCGAGGGCGAGCGTTTCGCCAGGTTCTCAAAGGCCTGGCTGCGCTCCTTACTGCGCAGTTCCGCCGCCGTCAGGCTGAGTTCTCCCGACAACGGGTTCTTCCCTTCTAATTCCAGCGAGCCGGCTACCTCGTCCAACACATCGGCCATCGCGCCCCCAGCCAGGAGGCCTGCCGATATCCGTCCAATGGCCACCGGCAGGTATTTATCTACCGCTCGACCGCGCCCCTTGCCCTTATCTTCCAGCCAGGCCAGCGGCACGTAGAACAGCAGCCCGCCAATGGCCAGCGCCGGCACGCCCGGCAAAAGCGTCCAGGCCACGACTCCACCCCCAATCCCCAACAGCGTCCGCGCGACTTGAAAGGTGGACGGACTCCAGTTCACCCCGGAGGCCGCCAGCTTGTATTTCAGGGTATTGGGGTTCATCTCGCTCAGCCGCTGCGCGCCAGCCAACGAATACGCCTCCGCGATGGCCTCCGCCGCCCGCCCTTCCTTCATATAAATAAAGATCCGCGGGCCTCCCAACAGCAACCAGGCCAATATCGCCACCAGCACACCAATGATCACGCTCATCTCTCACTCCTTCCCAGTTCCCAGGTCGGCCAGCTTCTTCCAGCCCGGCTCCCCCGGCAGACTGCTCTCATCGTACAGATACAGCGGTTCAAACCACACTTCCCCGCCCCTTAATTCCCGCGCCACCTGCGCAATGGTGGTCACACAGCGCTGCTCGTGCCGGATGCCAATTTGCACCAGCACATCCACCGAGTCGGCGGTCATTTGGTTCGCATCCGCTTTCTTCACTCCGGCATCGGCTCCCAGGATCGTCGCCAGCCGGCTGGCCGCTTCTCTTGGGCTGTCCGCGTGAAACGTGCAGGCCCCCGAGTGGCCGGTCATCATCGCCCGGAACAAGGCCTGCGCAGCGCGGCCATCCCTCACCTCGCCGATAATCAAATAATCGGGCGACATGCGCATGGCATCGTCCACCCCGTCGGCCAGGGTGTAGGGCCGCACCTCCGTGCCCACCGCCTGCGGCCTGGCTTCCACCGTTTGCACCGTGGGTCGATCGATCCAGATTTCCTCCGGGTCCTCAATCTTCAAAATACGCCACCCGCTCGGAAGGAAATTACACAGCGCCGAGAGCAGGGTGGTCTTGCCCGTGCGCGTTCCGCCGGTAATCAGCAGGCGCTTCCCAGACTCCATCGCCTGGCGCAAGGTGACCATCATCTCGGCGCTCAGCGCCTGGTGTTCAACCAGCCATTCCGGCATCACCGGCTTTTGCTCGTACAGGCGGATGTTGATCACATGATTCCTCCCCGGCGGCACAATCGCCCGATGCAGGGCCTTCACCCGCCCGCCGCCCGGGTTATCCTCCGTCCGGGGGAGTTTGGCGTTGATCGATGGATTGGTCTCATTCAGGGCCTTGTTTTGCGGCCCCAGCAGGCGGTCCAGCACCCGCTCGATCTCCTCGGCTTCCGGCTGCACGGCAACCGTCTCCCAACGGACGCTGCCCTTCTTCATCACCTGCACCAGGCCCGAAGAGTACACGGCAATCTCCGAAAGGTCCGTCCTGGCCGGGGGCAGGAGCAAGTCCAGAAAGCCCAGACCCATCAGGCGGCGAGCCAGTTCGCCACTCAGCTGCTGCTCAAACGCCGCGCCCGGGTTGGCCCCGCGCCGGCGCAGGGCCATGCTCACCAGCCCCGCAATGCGCTCCATTACCTTCTGGCGCTCTTCCTCGGAGGGCCGCTGCAACAGGCCGGGCGGGTACTCGCGGTTGATCCCGTCAATCACTTCCGTGGACACTGCCTGGCGCACATCCGCGCTTGCCATCTGCTGCGCGAATGCCCGTTCGTCAAACACACTCAACAGGCTCATCGCCATCTTCCTTTCGCCAGGTCAACGATTTCCAGGCTCCCTCATCCACAAACCTTCCATCGATGCGCGCTGCCGTGATCCAGCGGAAGTTGTCCAGCAAGCGCAGCCCCTCCCCCGGTTGCGGAGGCAGGTACCCTAGAAGGCGGCCCGCATACACTACCCGGCTATCTCCGCGTTCGCACAACTCCAGGTAGCCGTAGTCCGGGTCCAGGTACACGCCCACGATCCGCGTTTCCTCCATGCCTGTTCGCGGAATCTTGCCCTTCACCAAAGCAAAAAATACCACCGGCAAGATCAGGAGTCTCGCGTCTGTTTCACTCAAGATATCCTCCACCTCCTCGTTCTCATAATCGTCCTCCTCCGAGCGGTCAAAGACGGCCCGGTAACCCTCCATCGGGATGATTTGTAGTATCTTGTCCATACGCTACCGTCCACCCAGCAATCCGCCGAGCAGCCCTTTGCGCTGCGGCCCGAGATTGGCGTTCCCGGAAACCCCGGGAAAGAGCCCGTTGATCACCGTACGCACGCCTTTGGAGAAGCTGTCCACCCTGCCCACCACCGGCTTGCGGTCATCCTGCGTATTCGGCACCTCGCGGTCAAAGGGGATCACCGCCAGTACCGGCGGGGCCCAACCGTAGCTTTGCGCCAACCCCTGATAGAACCCATTGGCGGTCATCCGAGAATAGTCGCTGACCTGGTTGAGCACCAGAAAGATCGACTCTTGCGGAATGCGGTGCTCGTTGCGCATGCGGTCGGTCAGCAGAACCAGCAAATGCTTCGTTGCCGCCAAATCGGCCAGGGTGGGCCGGGCGACGATCACCGCCGTATTGGCCGCCAACAGCGGGTGCAGCGTCCAGATCCCTTCTCCTTGGGGCAAATCCAGCAAGACTGCCGCATAATTTCGCATCCAACTGGCCATGACCAGCGAATACAAGGAATTCGCCTCCGACTTTCCTGCCGCCGAAGACTCCGCTGCGCGCGCGTATTCCACCGAGTTCTCGGGGGCCATAATGACTTCCAGTTCTTCCTTGTTGTGGATGCAGCTGGCAAACCCGTCGCCTGGGCGCGCAAAATACTCTCCCGCGTCCGGGTTATAGTGCAAATTCAGGTGCATGGCGGCTGCGGCGGGCAGGTCGAAGGACATCAACAACGACCGTACTTTCATATTCACGGCCAGCTCGTAGGCGATGTTCTCAGCCAGCGTGGAGCGGCCTGCCCCGCCCGTCCCGGAGAGAAAGGCAACCACGCGCGTCCCCGTCACCGCCGTTGCGGCCCGAAAACCCAGCGCGCTCTGCAACGAGCCTTGCGCCGCGCCCCTGGCCCGCTCTGTTGCCACGGCAGCATACCCCGCCTGCGCCAATTCGCCCCAGTTGACGGGAAGGACAAAAACCCCGCGCACCACCGCCGCTTGCTCAAAGGCCCCGCGAAACTCGCTGTGCGCTTGCTGCAATACCACAATCGCTACCCCGTTCCAGATCTGCATCCGCGCTAGCACCCCAATCAACCCATCCGGGGTCGGGGCAATATCGCCCTGCACGATCAGTAGATTGGGCTTCAATTGCTCCAGGTTCTTCTCGAAATCGCCCCAACCGGTCACGATCGACGAGACCGTAAAGCGGCTGTCGCCCTGAAAGGCCCCCATCATCTGGTAGTACACCACTTCCGTGCCGGCCCCGGCCAGCATGGTCAACACTTTTGCTTCCGATTGCATTCTTTGGGTTCCTTTCTCGCTACGGCACCGGAGTCAGGGTCGGCAGCAGGGTCGCTTCAGCGGTAGCCTCGGGCGTCGGCGGGAAAGGTGTTTGCGTCGGAACGGCAAACATCAGCGTGGGCGTGGCCGCGCCGCCCATCTGGTTGTGGCGGTTGTTGATCGCCTTGTACAGGCCGGCCAGGTTCAAGGTCAGAATATCCTCATCCTCCATCGCCAAACCACTGCCCGGTTCCAGCGCCAAATACACGCCGCCAAAGCGGTCCAGCGCGGCAATCAGGGTGGCCGGGTTGACAAACACGCCCGGCGCTAACTCCAGCGGAGTTGTGGGCACATCCAGCACAATCGCGCCAGACTCGTCGCTCATCGTTGAAGAAGTGGCGAACATCTCCTCCTGACTGGCCCCGGCCGGCACTTCCTGGTACTGAAACGACTGCGGGACCATCAGCACGCGCACCCCGCTGATCGCAATGCGCCCCAAAGGCCCGACGATCGGCTCCGGGGTTGGGGTGAGAGTCGGCGTGGCCGTCGGGCCGCCGGCCACGGACACATCCTCGCCAACAATCACCGAGGGTTGGCGTAAGAGCGTGGCCAGGCTCGACTGGGCGCTCAAAATATCGGGCGTCAACAGGCCGATGATCGTCACCGTTTGCCCTGGGCGCAGCAAACCGGCCACACCGCTGGAGCGGTCCACGTTCACCGCAATGGCCACATGCCCGGGCTCCAACTGCGCCGGGATGCCGGCCTGGGCGTTGTCTCCCAGGACAGAGGCCGTAATCACGTCCCCGGCGGCGCGCTGCACCGCCCGCATCTGCCCCGCAACTTCCTCAACAGCCTTGAATGAGTCCGCGGGACGCCCGCCGGCGGGAACCGTGCGCACTTCCACCAGGTCGGCCGTCAGCAGTGTGCCGGGCGCAATCGCTACCTTCGCCACCACCACGGAAGTCGGTCGAATCACCCCGTTCAGCAACAGGATCGTCAGCAGACCAATCACCACCGCTAACACGATGGGTACAACAGGCGAACGTTTCTTATCCATTTGTCTCTCAATCTCCTTTTTGTTTCATTCTTGAATACAATCCCGCGCTCAAAGCGCCAGTAACTCCCTGCATCCATTTATTCCTGCCTTCCCAACACCTCCTTTCC
>JAEXTI010000033.1 GCA_023406965.1 Chloroflexota bacterium | reverse complement strand
CATCATCTCCGAATGACATTTCCAGGCCCCCAACCACACGAGTGGTATCCAGTGCACGGTTCACTTCTGAACGGACGCTGTCCGGCACCTGGGCCACCAAATCACTCAATGTCTGGGCGTAGCGGCTGAGTGCAGCGGTAATCTCCAATGCAAGTTGTCCCGCCCGAGCCGGATCTGCCTTGGCCAGGGTCTCCAACTCCAGGATTGCGCTGTTGATGTTCGCCTCAAACGCCAGCACCGCCGGAGCCACTTCGCGGAATCGACCTTCTTTGATCAAAGCGTCTATCTCGTTCAACCGTTCTTCCGCGAAAGCCATCTTCATCTGGGCGCGGTTTCCCGCGTCTCGGGCCAGAGAAAGCCGAGTCTGTTCAATGCTGGTCTTGACCGAGTAGAGTGCGTCTCCAGGGATGGACGATTGGGCAGCGGCGCCCGTGATTCCAATTCCTCCGAAAACGAGAGCAGCGACCACCACCGCAACGATTACCACCCGCAGTCCGATTTGTTTCTGTTGAGCTGACATCCTAGTTACCTCCAAAAGAGATTAGTCGAGTTCGCTGATGAACTCATAACTTAATGTCAGTTTACTCATCCAGTGAAGGAAACACTATTGCCATAGGGCCAAACGTTACTGCGACCGTGGTCCCTGTTTCTTAAGACTTAAGTCTCATCATGCCTCGCGCCCTTGGTCCCATAAGAAACCATGTGCATTTATGTATAATAATCTTGAGTGGACCTTCTATCACTAACGATGTCTTCCGCCAAATTTTGTCAGGGCTGCGGGGTATTGATCACCCATGAAATTCAATCGACCAACAATTATGATGGGCTTGCTCACCCGCTATAAAACCTTAACCCTCATTCAACGCTTCATGCTGGCTGGATTGTTCATCCTTTTGGCAGGGATGATCGGAATTGGCGCGTGGGTTGAGCGGCAAATCGTTAGCGGCGTTGTTCACCGCACCGGCGCAACCACAGCTTTATATGTAGACAGCTTCATTGCGCCCAACCTGCAAAGTTTGGATAGTTCCGAAGTACTTTCTCCCGATCAGGTCGCCGCTTTGCAACGGCTGGTTCAAGATAACCCGATCGGTCGTCAAATCGTTGCCCTCCGCATTTGGAGTATCCGCGGCAAGCTGCTTTATACCTCCGATACCACTTCCATTCTCGGTAAGACCTACCCGATGAGCGAAGGCCTCTTGCGGGCTCGATTGGGAGATGTTATTTCAGAAATTAGTCCGCTGAATGACGAGGAAAACGCCTCGTTGGGCGTCCAGTATTCACAGTTGTTAGAAATCTACAGCCCTCTATGGCGGACTGGAACAAATGAAATCATTGCGGTAGCCGAGTTCTATCAATCAACCGAAGACCTGGACCAAGAGATAAGGGTTTTAAAGCAACGCAGTTGGCTCGTCGTAGGTTTCGCGATTCTTACCATGTACTTCCTTCTGGCCGGGTTTGTGCGGCGAGCAGGCGACACAATTACCAACCAACAAATTGAGCTGGCTGACAAAATAACACAACTTACAGATCTGTTGGCAAGAAACAAAAAACTACAAACTCGAATCCGGCAGGCGTCTGCCAGCCTGGCACAGTTGAATGAAGGTTATTTGCGCCGGATTGGGTCCGAACTGCATGATGGCCCGGCGCAGGATTTGGGCCTATCCCTGCTCCAATTAGATACTGTGAAGGGGCAACTAGAAAATTACCCTCAAGGGGCCATTGACCAAAAGCTGATCGAACAGATCTCTGGCGTAGAGTCCCATCTTCAAAATGCGCTAAAAGAGATGCGCGCCATCGCTTCAGGGTTAAGCCTCCCACAGTTGGTAGAACTGAACTTAGCCGAAACCGTGCAGCGGGTCATTCATATTCATGAACGACGCACCGACAGTTCAGTGACCCTCGAGATCATCGCTGTTCCAGACAATGTGTCTCTTGCAGTAAAAATCACCGTCTACCGCCTTGTTCAAGAGGCATTGAATAACGCCTTTCGCCATGCCAACGGCTCGGGCCAGAAAGTAAGCCTGACTTCTGAAAACGACCAACTTGTTGTGGTCATCTCAGACACCGGCCCGGGCTTTGATCCGCATCAAGTGCGCCCAAAAGATGGGCATCTCGGCTTAAGTGGAATGCGTGAACGAATCGAAAGCCTCGCTGGATCATTCTCCATCGAAAGCACACTCGGGATAGGAACTCGTATAACAGCACGGCTTCCCATCCAGGTTGAGGAAGGGATATCTCAATGAATCAAGAAATCAAACCACCTGCCAAGATCCGCCTGGTTATCGTTGACGACCACAACTTGTTTCGGGACGGCTTGGTCACGATCTTAAGTGCAGAGCGAGACATCGAAGTTGTGGGGCAAGGCGGATCGGCTGCTGATGCCATCCGTCTCGCGGAGGATACTCACCCTGACATCATTTTGTTAGATATCGACATGCCTGGCGGAGGTTTGGAGGCTGCGCGAGTCATTGGTGAATTAAGTCCAGAGACACGCGTAGCGGTGTTGACCGCCTCGGAAACAGATGATCACTTGATCGCCGCCCTGAAGACCAGCACCCGTGCATATATCTTGAAGGGAGTATCGGCCCGAGAATTGCTGCGCATCTTGCGAGCGGTTGCAGCAGGCGAGACATACATCCCGCCAGCCCTGGCAACGAATATGCTCCTGGGTATGCAAAGATCGGATGCTCAGACTTCAATCGAGAAAGATAACCCGATCGATGAATTAACCGACCGCGAGCGGCAAATTTTAGACGAGCTTGCATCCGGCTTGAGCAATAAGGAGATCGGGCAAAACCTGTTTCTCTCCGAAAAGACCGTAAAGCATTACATCACCAATATCTTGCAAAAACTACAAGTTCGTAACCGAACCGAAGCCGCTCTCCTTGCCCAGAAGGGTGGAAAACACGCAGATCAGTGATTTGTGAAGCCACTCGAAATCCGTTATACTTTTGTAAGTAGGGCAATTCGATCAACACCCTCATGCGAAAACTGTCTTCCTGGTTATCGTTCAAGGAGAAAACCATGATCCCCATCCGAGACCAAATCCCCACCCGGCACACACCGGTGGTCAACTACCTGCTCATCGCGGCCAACATTCTGGTCTTCATCCTCATGTGGTTGGCAGGCTCTGCCCAAGAAAAAATCGTCTATGATTTCGCCCTCATTCCCGCCAACATCAGCAGCGGCCTGGATTTTGGGGATTTCTCTGATGTCTTCACCAGTATGTTCATGCACGCCGGGCTGGCTCACCTCGGCGGAAACATGCTGTACCTGTGGATTTTTGGCGATAACGTGGAAGATCGCCTCGGTCCGGTAAAATACCTGATCTTCTACCTGGTCGGCGGCGCGGTGGCATCCTTCGTCCACTTCCTCACCAACCCCGCTTCACAGATCCCCACCGTGGGCGCCAGCGGCGCCATTGCAGCCGTCCTGGGCGCTTACCTGGTGCTCTACCCCCAAAGCCGGATTGTGACCTTTATCCCCCTGGGATTCTTTATGCGCATGACCGTCGTCCCGGCGGTGGTGGTGTTGGGCCTGTGGTTCGTCCTGCAATTGTTCAGCGGGGTCATGTCCTTCGGTGGCCCCGATGTGGGCGGCACGGCTTTCTGGGCGCACATCGGTGGCTTCGTCGTTGGAGTCATTTTAGGCAAGCTGCTTCCCGGCAGGAGCACCCAACCAACCTACGTCGCCTGGCAGTAACTCCTTAATAAGCAAAGCGCAGCTCGTTCCCGCCGGGTTGAAGGATCAAAGACAGCACCGGTAGGTTGCTCATCAAGCTGCCCAGGATCAAGGCCAGCGCCCCCACCATCAGCAGCGTGAAGCCGATGTTTGGACGAGTAAACAACCGTCGACCTGGCATTAATTTCCGCGCCGACCACCCAACCATAGCAAAAGGCATTAGCACCGGTACCCAGGCCAGGTGGAACCTCGGTTCGGCAATGATCGCCACATGCGGCAACAAATATGAGATCAGATACAGCCCCACCAGCCACGCCAGCTTGCGCTCCCTGGACCAGGTCAGCCACAAGCCTGCCGCGCCCAAGATCAGCGTAAACGCCCAAGGCAGAACCAGAAGCAAGATCAACCCTATCAGCCAGGGTTGGGCAATGGGACCCAGCAAATTGTTGGTATAGAAGTAAAAGAACTCGCGCCCCTCGATCCCCGTGAAGCGTACCAGCCGCACCATAGCCCGGCGGGCAGATTCCAGCGGGTCCCGGCGGATGAAGGAAATCGCCTGCTGCATACACACCTGTTCGCGGTCCGCATCGTTGAGAATATTCAACGGTGGAATGGCAATGGATGAGATGAAGCCCCCATCACCCTGCGGGTGGTTGGAGATATACAGATTGTACCCGGCCCCGCCTTCGATAAAGGCTGGTTTCCCCGCCAGGAGAGAATTTCGGACAGCCCACGGCAGGCACAAACCAAAAGCAATGCTCAAGAACACGAGCGCTGCTTTCTTTCTCCCTGGGCTGAAGCGCGCCAGCCACAGGCCCGCCAGCAACACAAACGGGGCAAACACCGAGCGCGTCAACATTGTCAGGCCTGCCAGCAATCCCGCCAACGCCGCCCCGCCCGGCGAATGCTTTTCTCCAAGCCCGTAGATGGCAATCAAGCTAACCAGCCCCAACAAAACATACAGGTTCTCCGAAGCCAGCGCCACCGGGTAGAACATCAAGATCGGGTATAGACTGACCCCAATGCCCGCCAGGAGGCACTCCTTCAGGCAAAATCCCGCCCGGCGGGCCAACCATGCCGCCAGAGGCGCCAGCCCCGCAGCCAACCCGGCCTGGGCCACCCGCGCCACGCCGAAACGAGCCGCATCTGGGGTAAAAACATACAGCAGCGCCAGAAACAGTGGGTACCCGGGCGCACGGTGCGCTGTCGGCAGGCCATCGTCGGGGAATGCGCTCCGTTCCACCTCTATCATAGGCTCATAATACGGCCACAGTACGTCCAAATCGGCCTGCGAATACCAGCGATAGCCGCGCCCATCCCGGATGGAGCGGGCCAACATATCGTACTGGTACATATCGTCCAGGGCAATTGGATATCGAATAAAGATCAACGCTACGACCAGGT
>JAEXTI010000489.1 GCA_023406965.1 Chloroflexota bacterium | reverse complement strand
CGGGTCAGCTTGCGCAAAGGCTGCCCTACCGTAATCCAGATCGCCGCGCCGCCCCCCAGGGCAATGAGCATAAGGCTCACTGCAAGCTGGATGAAAGATCCCCGCTGCAAGTTAGCCAGTTCCCGCTCCATCGTGGTGAACTCCATTGCGATGACCACAGCGCCTCCATCTTCCAGGGAGTGATAACCCAGGACAGTTCCCAGGCGCGGGTCTTCCACTTCACCTTCTTCCGACTCCAGCACCATCGCAATAATGTCTGGAGAAAAATCCTCCGCAGCGCTGGTTCCTTCTTTATTCGGATCGGGGTGATAAAGGTACCGCCCCCGCGCATCCAACACAAACCCATAGGTGTCAGCGGTATGTTGAAAGTATTCCAATTGTTCTTTCAGCGCAGTAGGGTCATCTTTGGTTGCGATCGTCTCCGCCAACACCGCCGCGTGTGCCCGCTCCTGCGCGCCCATTAACTTATAGAACATCAATGGCACATTCCGCTGGAGGAAGATAACCATCACAAAAAATGGCAGCAAAGATAACAAGAGCAACCATACGGTCAACCGCAAAGCAATCGTACTGCGCATTTCTTTCATATCACCCCAGATCAATCAGACGATGCAATAATCCAAGAAGAGCACAGAACGCCTCTCTCTCCCGAGTCCTGATGCTCAAATCCGGTAAATATAAGTTTAACCGGATTCCTTAAAAACTCCATCATCAATGATCGATCTTTTTCCCTGGTAATATCATAGACAGCGCATTGCAAGCAGAAAATTACTGTCACTCTCTGGCTATGCGCAAAAACCGCCCCGATTTTCCACTGCTCCGATTGACTATCCAGGCCGACTGCGTCACGCTTTCAATCGCCCGCTCAGGTCGTGCGTCATGGCTCCGGTAATCTGCACCGGAACAATCTCGCCCAGGGGAGCTTCCCCTTCAATGAACACCATCCCATCAATTTCCGGCGCATCGTGATACGCTCGTCCCACCGAGATCCCCTCGTTATATCCTTCGATCAACACAGCCTGCGTCTGCCCAACCTGCTTCTGGTTGCGCGCCAGTGATATTCGCTCCTGCGCCGCTGCCAGTCGCTGCACCCGCTCCTCTTTCACTTCCTGCGGAATCGGGTCGCCCAAAGGCTCGCTGGTAGTGCCCGGCTCAAACGAGTACGGGAAAATGCCCACATGATCGAAGCCGGTCTCGTTCACAAAATCAAGCAGCGCCTGGAATTCTTCCTCCGTCTCGCCTGGGTACCCAACGATGAACGTTGTTCGCAGTGCCAGGTCCGGCATAGCCCCGCGCATCTTCTCCAGCGTGCGCCGCACCCAATCCATGTTAGCCGGTCGCCGCATCCGTTGGAGTGTTTCGGGGTGAGCATGCTGAAGCGGCATGTCCAGATAACGGAGCACTTGCGGATTGGTCGCCATCACCTCAATCATCCGGTCGGTCACATAGCCGGGGTAGGCATACATCACCCGGATCCACGGAATCTCGGGCGCGGCCTGGCTCAAACCGTCCAGTAGCCCCGCCAACCCGTCTTTCATGCCCAGATCATGTCCATAATCGGTTGTATCTTGCGCGATCAGGATCAACTCCTGCACGCCCGCGTCCTGCAAGGTGCGCGCCTCTGCCCAAATAGCCTCGGGCGGGCGGCTGACCGCCGTTCCTTTGATCAGCGGGATGGCGCAAAAAGCGCAAGGTCTGCGACAGCCGTCGGCGATCTTTAAATAAGCGCTGCTGCCCTGCACCGCCGCGCGCAGCACGCCGTGTTCATCGGTGCCCACCGTTTTGGCTTCCTCCGGCAGGTGATACAGCGGTTGTGGATAGCGCTGGTCGGGGCGCAGTTCCTGCACCAGCCCAACAATATCCATCCACCGTCGCGTTCCCAGGATCGCGTCGATTCCAGGCACTTCCTCGGCCACCTTCTCCCGGTAGCGCTCGGTCAGGCAGCCCGCAGCCACCAGCATCTGCCCTTTCTTCTTCCGTCGAGCCAAATCTCTCAGCGTGTCCAGCGACTCCTGCTTGGCCGGGCCAATGAAACCGCACGTATTGACAATTAACAAGTCCGCGTCACCGCGCCGGTCCGTCGATGCGTACCCGGCTTCATCCAACAATGAAGCCATTGAATGCGAGTCGACCGTGTTTTTTGCGCAGCCCAGCGAGACCAGGTAAAACTTCTTCTTTTTCAAGCCTTACAACCCTCAGGAATAATTTCGACGCCTGCGCGCCGGAGGTTCACTTTACCATAAGGACAAGGCTTAATCAAGACCGACTTGCCTCCCTCGTAAATTCGTGTTTGGTGGGGCAAAGCCCCACCCAACACCACAAATTCGAGACTTTTCTACCAGGGCCTGAGTAATTACAATTCTTCTTGTCAGACAACGCCAGTTTTGGCCGAGAAGAGTCTAATAACCATGTCATTGCGAACGAGGCTCTGCGAGTGAAGCAATCTCGCCTTGAATCTGGGCTGAAACGCGATTTTACAACAATAAAACGAGATCGCTTCGCCCCGTGCCTCCCTTGCCAATAAGAAAAAGGCTGCCCGATCGCTCGGGCAGCCTTTTTCTTTATCGGTCTTCTCTTTACAGCCCGGCAGCCTTGCGCAGCGCCGCGGCCTTGTTGGTCTGTTCCCAACTCAGGTTCAAATCGTCGCGCCCAAAGTGCCCGTAAGCCGCCACCTGGCGGTAGATCGGGCGGCGCAGATCCAGGTCGCGGATGATCGCGCCGGGGCGCAAATCAAAGTTCGCCTCGATCAACTCGGCGATCTTCTCATCGGCAATCTTGCCGGTGCCAAAGGTCTCCACGTTGATGCTCAAAGGCCGCGCCACGCCAATGGCGTAGGCTACCTGCACCTCGCAGCGCGCAGCCAGCCCGGCTGCCACCACGTTCTTCGCCACCCAGCGAGCCGCGTAAGCCGCCGAGCGATCTACTTTTGTCGGGTCTTTGCCCGAGAAAGCTCCACCGCCGTGGCGTCCCATCCCGCCGTACGTATCGACGATGATCTTGCGCCCGGTCACGCCCGCGTCGCCCATTGGGCCGCCAATGACAAAACGCCCGGTTGGATTGACAAACACCTTCATCTGATCGTCCACCATGTCCGCCGGCAGCGTCGGCAGAATCACATGCTCGATGATTGCCTCGCGGATTTCGGAGTGGCTGATCTCGGGGGCGTGCTGCGTGCTGATCAACACAGTGTCGATGCGCACCGGTTTGCCGTAATGATACTCCACCGTCACCTGGCTCTTGCCGTCCGGGCGCAGCCAGGGCAGGGTTCCGTCCTTGCGCACCACAGACAGGCGGCGAGTCAGGTTGTGGGCCAGGTAGATCGGCATAGGCATCAAAGCCGGGGTCTCGTCACAAGCATAACCAAACATCATGCCTTGATCGCCCGCGCCGACCGCCTCGATCTGCGCATCCGTCATCTCGCCCGCTTTGGCTTCCAATGCCTTATCCACGCCCATAGCAATATCACCGGATTGGGCGCAAATCGCCGACATCACAGCGCAAGTGTTGCCATCAAATCCCTTGGCCGTGTCGTCATAGCCAATCTCGCGGACAATGTTGCGCACCAGTTCATCAAAATTCACAAAAGCCGAGGTAGTAATTTCACCCAACAGCATGATGAAACCGGTCTTGGTGGCCGTTTCGCACGCCACACGGGACATCGGATCTTGGGCCAGGCACGCATCCAAAACGGCATCGCTGACCTGGTCGCAAACCTTGTCCGGGTGGCCTTCCGTCACCGATTCGGAAGTGAACAAGTAACGGGCGGTGTTCATAAACGTTGTTGTCATAAAACAGTTGCTCCTTTGCCTGCATAAAAAAATCCCCACGTTAGAACTACACGAGGGGCAACAGAAATCAACTGCGGCTGCCCTCTCATCTCCCAGTACCATCCGTGCTGACGGAATTAGCACCTTAGATAAACCCTTGCATCAAACGGTTTACCCAGGTTGCCGAGGTATCATCGGGCCGGTCCCTCCACCTCTCTGGATAAGAGTGCCGTGGGGCTATTCGATTATTGGACACAATATATCACAATCAATCAAGCATGTCCAGAGTTAGCCAGCCCGCAAACTCTGTCCATATATCGCTGCGAGAAGGGCGTCAGCCCGACAAAGCAGCCCCCTCATTAGCTGACTCTCCTCAACCCGCAGGGTTTCCGCGTACTGAGGAGGGGATTTGTCCCCGCCGTAGGGCAACCTTGCGCCAACAGGTTTATAATCTCCTTTGGGTGACCTTCACCCTTTATAGTCCATTACCCGGAGATACCCCCATGACCCGCACCCTCTCCCTCCTTCTCCTCCTTGCG
>JAEXTI010000444.1 GCA_023406965.1 Chloroflexota bacterium | reverse complement strand
GCAGCAGTTGCAGCAGTGTCTGGCAGGCGTAAAACAGTCCCGCCGGCGCATGGGCGCGCACCGTCACGCCCACCGGCGTCACTTCCAGTTTATACCCCTCGGCGCCCAACCGTTCCAGGCGGGTGTCCAGGGCCAGAAAAATGAATGGGTGGCCTTTGGCGCGAGTTGTGCGCACCGGCAGGTTCCAACCGGTGGCCGGAAACAGGCTGCGTGATAGGTAACCCGCCACGCCTGCCGCTTGCGGCCCGGCTGTGATCACGGTCTGCGCGGTAAGATGAAATTGGCCTTCTCGAAGGGTGCATTGCTTGGGTTGGGGGATCAGGTTCATCGGAAAGCTCCTTAAGATCAAATCGGTGATGTAAACCGATTATAACAACCTTTCCCCGCCGTTCGACACCTCTGCCCCTGCTGCTTTCCAGGTAGAGGGCAGACAACCAACCTTCACTTTGCCTTCAACTTGAACCGCATCACCGTTTCGAACTCCCCCAAAACCTGCGCAGTTCGCACCTCAAAGATGCAGGGCTTGGATGTGCCCGTGTTGTTCGTCTGGCGGATCTTTTCCTTGCGTTCCTCGCTGAGATCAAGCTCAAACAGGGCATCGATATATTTCGCGGGAAAGTACATCGTCGCCTGCATATACCCCTTCCAGGCCGACATCCACACAATGGTGCGCTTCTTCTTTTGCACCTTGCACAACCAGGCTTTGCCATCGTGATAGTACCGCCACTCAGGCTCCATCTCGTTCTCGGCAAACAGTCTTAACAACGCGCAGTAAGCAGCATAAGACTCGCCCAACACGCCCTGGAGTACTTGCTCATCGGGATAAACGTTTTCATCGCGCAACTCGACGTTGTTAATTGTCTCCATCCCCGCCGTGTCTGCTTCATTGTCTTCAACTACTACTCCTCCACAATTTTCAAACAAATTGGAGGAGGCCGGGTGGGGGTATCACCCCAACGCCTCGTGCAGCATAACATACTCTTTCACCAAATCCACCGTCGCATCGTCCACGACGTGTATATCCGGATTGGTATACCAGCAAATGGTTCGTGTCTCACCTTTGAAGTTCCACTCCGTCGGCCCCAGGCTCTTCTTGTTCGCGCACCAATTGCACTTGTCTCCGTTGCAGTGATTCGCCCGCCGGTTGAAATCCTCCTGCAAGAACAACGGACGGTCGGCCAGCAGCGGCACAATGCGGTTGGAGGCTGCGCACTTGATGAAGATGCGCAATTGGTTGAGATAGCGCTCGGAGTATTCGATCTCCAACAGCGGTGTGCCCTTCTTGGCCCGGCTGCCCTGGTACTTTACTTCCCAACCCGACATGCCATAGTACTGGTACACCGGCTTATAGTTCAACTCCGTCAGATATGCGTGCAGTTGGGACACACGCTTGAAGTCCGCCGGGTTGAACACCCGGTACAGGTCCATTGCCTCAGGCTCGTAGCCCTGATTCAAAGCTCGGAAGTCGCAGCGCCCAAAGTTCAACTCGCCCGTCCTGCCTTGCGGCGCACAGGCCTCCGCCAGCATTTTGAAAGCAAGCATCATTGCCGGGAAGCGCTCACTGCGCAAAACCACCCCCTCGCCTTCGGGCACAATCGCCAAGCCAACCGCTTCCAGCCCCTTGAGGAACTGCCTCTTCGCCTTCGATTTTCCGGCGTAATCATTCACCACTGCCTCGTCCAGAAGCAAATCCCCGCCGCGCAGCCTGCCCTTCGCCCCGGCTTGCATTAAGAAGCCCATGCCCGATTCCATCAAGTCCCGGGCCTTTTTCACTTTCTTGGTGATTTCTGCTTTTTCGTTTGTGCCGTGCCGGTCACTGATCACATAGGCGTCTTCGTCCAATGGTAGGCCAAACGAGGCTGGATCGTTGAACAGCCGTGTATAGAATGCATGAAAGAAAGCATGTGTGTCTCGCTGGGCTTCCTCCAATCCTTCCGGCGCGCCCGCGGGGATGATCCCCTGAAAATCTGCCAGGTGATCCAGGTACGAAACCACCACCCTTTGAGAAATATTTTCAAAAGCCTGACCGAGTGTGATTGTATTCATGTTACATACCATTCCTGATGGAAATTTTGGCACTAGAACAAAATATCTACACTAATAATATATTCCGTTTCAACGTGCCTGTCAAGATTGTTTTTCCCCATTCTTACCCTGTATTCAAGGCAAAATAAGGAGGTCATGAATCCCGAGCCAACTTTTTTGCGCTATAATCAGCATACCCGTACGAGTTTTCACCCAAATACCAAGGAGAATAGAATGAAACGTCTGTCTTTCGCATTAATCACCTTGCTGGTCGTTGCCAGCCTGGTCCTCACCGCCTGTCAATCCACTTCCGCCGGAGCGGGTGACAAGGTCAAAGTGCGCGTCGCCACCGATGCCACCTTCCCGCCCTTCGAAATGGTCGAGGAAAACACCAAGGAACTCACCGGCTTCGACGTCGAGCTCATGAAAGCCATCGCCGAAAAGGCCAATCTAGAAGTTGAATTCGTCAACACGGGCTTCGATTCCGTCCTGGCCGGCATCTCTGAATGCCAGTACGACCTGGCCATCGCTGCCATCACCATCACCGACGAGCGCAAAGCTACCATGACCTTCTCTGACCCCTATATTAACGCGGGTCAAATCGTCACTGTTCAGGCTGCCAATGCCGACATCAATGGCGCAAGCGATTTGGAAGGCAAGAAAATCGGCGCGCAGATCAATACCACCGGCGCGATGGAAGCCGCCGCCATCGCCGGAGCCGAGGTCAAGACCTATGACTCTTACGATATGGCCTTCCTCGACCTGTCCAACGGGCAGATCGACGCCGTGATCGCCGACTACCCCACCACCCTGGCCTTCCTGGCTGTCAACCCCGACAAGCTCAAGACCGTGGGCGACGTCTTCACCGATGAAAATTACGGCATCGCCATCTGCAAAACCAAAGCCGACGATCTTCTCCCGGCCATCAACGACGCGCTGAAAGCCCTCAAGGCTGACGGCACGGTTGGCGAACTGGAACAGAAATATCTGGCCGGCCAATAACCTGCTCAAATGCAAAAACGGCTCGGAACCCTTCCGGGCCGTTTTTGTTCCAGGGAGACGCTCATGAGCCTATCTAAAAACACCAATGACCCTCATCTGCCGACCATTCCAGGCAACGAAAACGTCCAGCGCTTTGATCCCTGGTGGTGGATGTTTTTTGCCGTCATCGGCTTGATCGGCCTGCTGGCTGTCATTCGCCCCGATCCCTACTGGCGCATCCTCAAATTCGTGAAAGACGGACTGGGCACCACTGTGCTGGTCACCATCATCACGTTTTTGCTGGTACTGGTAGTGGGCCTGTTCGGCGCGCTGGGACGTTTATCGCGAGTCAAAATCATTCGCGGCTTTACCACCGTCTATGTCGAGGTAGCCCGCGGCGTCCCGCTGCTCGTTCAATTGATCTTCTGGTACTTCGCTTTTCCTTCCATCATCAAAGACATTGGTGAAGCGCTCAACATCCGGGCATTCCAAACCTACCTGGCGAACCCAATCGCCATGGCCGTTCTTGGCCTCACGCTGTGCTACGCCGCCTACATGACCGAAATCTACCGCGCCGGAATCCAGAGCATCTCCAAAGGTCAGATGGAAGCCGCTCGCAGCCTGGGCATGACTTACGTACAGGCTATGCGCTACGTCATCCTGCCCCAGGCCTTGCGGGTCATTCTCCCGCCGGTGGGCAATGAGTTCATCTCCCTGCTCAAAGACAGCTCTTTGGTCAGCGTGGTGGCAGTAGCCGATATCACTCGCCGGGGGCGCGAATTCACCGGTATCACCCCCCTGCCCATCGAAACCTGGACCATGATCGCCCTCATCTACCTGACCATGACGCTCTTCTCGGCGCGGATCGTGGGCTGGCTGGAACGCCGAACTCGGACTGAAAGGTAGGACCGCATGGCTCCCATCATTCAAATCTCAAACATTCACAAATACTTCGGATCGGTGCACGCCTTGCGCGGGGTCAGCCTGGAAGTTGAAAAAGGCGAGGTGGTCGTCATCATCGGTCCGTCCGGCTCGGGAAAATCCACTTTACTGCGCTGCATCAACCGCCTCGAAGAATTCAACAGCGGCTCCATCATCGTCGACGATATCCCCCTCGATTCGGCCAAAAACATCAACGCAGTCCGCACCGAGGTAGGCATGGTCTTCCAGCAGTTCAACCTCTTCCCTCATCTTAGCGTGTTGGATAACATCACCCTGGCTCAAAAAGTGGTGCGCATGCGTGGCAAGATCGAAGCAACCAACGTTGCTATGCGCCTGCTCGAAAAAGTAGGCATTCCCGACAAGGCCAGAGCCTTCCCTGCCCAACTTTCCGGCGGGCAGCAGCAGCGTGTGGCTATTGCCCGCGCCCTGGCCATGAACCCCAAAATCATGCTCTTCGACGAGCCCACCAGCGCCCTCGACCCCGAGATGATCCAGGAAGTGCTGGATGTGATGCTCAATCTGGCTCGCGAGGGCATGACGATGGTGGTCGTCTCGCACGAAATGGGCTTCACCCGAGCCGCCGCCAACCGCGCCATCTTCATGGACGAGGGCCAAATCGTCGAAATTGCCCCGCCCAATATCCTCTTCAGCACCCCCACCCAGGAGCGCACCAAGCTGTTCCTGAGCAAAGTACTCTAAGAATCTCTATCCGGCGCACTTGGGCAGGCAACCTGCCCAAGTGCGCTCTGCTTCTGCCCCCCCTTCTTCCATACCCAAAGTCTGGTTTTTTATGTACAATGAGGACATGAACCCCGCTCGCGGACCCTTCCTGCGCGTCCTTGCAGTAACACTCCACCTGGTTGTCATGTTGACTCTGGTCGCGTCTTCGGTTCCGCAAAATTTCATCCAACCCGCGCCACGGGCTGCCGCCACTCTCACGATGGTAGCCCCTTCGGCCTGCCCTTCTGCGGGCTGCGCCGCGGGCCAGCGGCTTAGCTACCGCCTCGATTTCGAGTTAGGGCTCTATACGGTGGATACTGGCACCACCGACCCCAACCTCAAGGTTTGTGCCTACGCCCCCGCCGGTTGGACCGACCCTGCCCTGACCGTCATGGACATAACCGGCCAGGTCACCGGCCAACCTTATGCCTCCGTCGCGGACTGCTCGCAGGACACCATGCCCCCTGCCGGTTATTCACTCATCGCCGCCAACGAGGCTGATTTCAACGGCTATTATTTCTTTGAATCCCTGGGGCTGTCGCTGCGCATCTCCA
>JAEXTI010000349.1 GCA_023406965.1 Chloroflexota bacterium | reverse complement strand
AGGCCGAGCGGGCTTACACCCTGCGGCGCACGGCCCTGGCGGCGGTGATGGGTGATTTGCGGGCTTTTCTAGAAAACCCGGCGATACATCCGGCAGACGATTAATGAAGCAGTTTACCCGCGCAATGAGTGTGCTCCGTACCTACGGAGGCAATTTGGCTGCGTTCCAGCCGAATGCGCGCCTGTACCTGTCGGCGCAGGTTTTGAGCGGCGCCGCGATGGGGGTCTACCGCCTGCTGTTCAACTTCTATGTCCTCAGCCTGGGGTATGATGAAACCCTGCTGGGCATTCTGGTGACGGCCAACAGCCTGACGGCGCTGCTGGTTGCCCTGCCGATGGGCTACCTGGCGGACGCCATTGGGAGGAAAGCTTCACTGGTGTTAGGCAGTGTGATTAACAGCCTGGCGCTTCTTTCGGCGGTACTCTTCCCTCAAGCCTGGGTGCTGGTGGGGGCTAATGTGTTGAGCGGGGCGGCGCAGGGATTGATGGGAGCCACGGGCGGGCCGTTCTTGATGGAAAACAGCTCGGAACGGGAGCGCACCTACCTGTTCAGCTTTGCCCAGGGGTTGTTGATGACTTCGGTGTTTGTGGGCAACTGGGTGGGCGGTTATCTGCCGACCTGGATGGCGAATCGATTGGGCGTTTTACCTACCAGCGCGGAGGCCTACCGGCTGGCATTGGGCGCGGTGGTGGTTGTTATCGGTATGGCGGCGGTGCCGTACCTGCTGCTCCGCGCGCCAAAACGAACCTCTGAACGCAGTTCTTTTGCTTCACCGGCTTTCTTTATTCAGGAGCGGGGGCTGCTGGCCCGCTTGATCACGCCGTTGCTGGCGACTTCGTTAGGCGCGGGAATGATCATGCCCTTCTTGAATGTGTTTTACCGCCAGGTGCACGATCTGCCGGACGCGACCATTGGGACGTTGTTCGCCTGGGGTTCGCTGGCTATGGCCATTGGTTTAATGATCGCCCCGCCGCTGGCCGATCGATACGGCAAGATTCAACTGGTAGTGGTTTCACAGGCGCTATCGATCCCCTTCCTGGCAATTATGGGCTACGCGCCGTATGCGCTTAGTGCAGGCGCATACCTGATCCGGCTGGCGTTGATGAATATGAGCGGGCCGGTGTACCAAACTTTTGTTATGGAAAAAGTTGCTCCAGAACGGCGGGCTACCGTGGCCAGTTTGTCGAGCATGGCGTTCAACTTTGGCTGGGCCTTCACGCCGTCGATTAGCGGTTGGCTGCAAACGAATTACGGCTTTGGGCCGATCTATGCCTGGACGATCATCCTGTATGTTCTGTCGACGTATCTGTATTGGGTGTTTTTCTGGCGGGGAAGCGGCGAAAAAGAGCCGGTGCTTCATCCGATTGGCAATAAACAGTGATTCCGGGTAAGATTCCCTTATCGTTTGCGCTATTTCTGAAGGAGTTTCCCAATGAATATGCTGCCTTTTGCTGTGCTTCATCCTGCGCCATTGCGCGGAATCCGCCCGGCCGGGTGGACCCAGGATTTTCTGGAGCGCCAGTCGAACGGGTTGGCGGGCAACGTGGAAGTGTCCGGCTATCCATATGGTTACAAATTTTGGGGGACCCGGCAAGGAGACACCAAGGGCTCGATCGCCGCGTGGTGGCCTTATGAGCAAACCGCCTACTGGATCGATGGGGCGTTAAAGTGCGGCTACCTGGCGGGGGATTCCGGGCTGTATCAAAAGGCGTTGGAAGAAGTGGACTTTGCTGTTGCCCATGCGGCTGAGGATGGGTTCATTGGTCCGGAGAGCCTGCGCGAGAAAGATCGCTGGCCGCATGCCGTGTTCTTCCGCGCAGTGCTGGCGCAGTATGAGATCACCGGTGACCGGCGCTATTTGGAAGCGCTCATCCGCCATTATCGCTCCACACCGCACCCGATGGGCTGGGACCGGGATGTGACCGGGGTCGAAATCCTGCTGTACCTGTACCAGGAAAGCCGAGAAGCCGACCTGCTGGCGATGGCTGAAGACCTCTATGAACGATTCAACAAGCAGTGGCCCCGGCATGACAGTGCCTTGGGGACGATGCTCTCGGAGAAAAAGCAAACCGAGCACGGCGTGACTTTCAATGAGATTGCCAAGCTGGCTGCCATGATGTACTGTGCCACTGGAAAGAAGCGCTATTTGGAGGCGGTGGTGCACGGGTATGAGAAGTTGGAGCGCAATGCCATGCTGGCCGACGGGCTGCATTCCTGCTCGGAACACATCAAAGGCAAGACGGCGCGCGATATGCACGAGACTTGTGATATCACCGACCATACCTGGGCGCTGGCTTATTTGCTGCAAGCCACAGGCGATGCGCGCTACGCCGACCAGATCGAGCAGGTGATTTTCAACGCCCTGCCGGGGTCGATTACCAAGGATTTCCGCGCGTTGCAGTACCTTTCTTGCCCAAACCAGGTGGTGGTGACTGGAACATCGAACCACAACCTGTTCATGCGCGGTATGAATTGGATGAGCTATCGCCCCGATCACGAAGTGCAGTGCTGCCCCGGCAACCTGCACCGGGCCTTACCCAACTTCATCTCCAAGATGTGGATGCGCACCGCGGATGGCGGCGTGGCGGCGGCGTTATACGCGCCGGGGTCGTTGCACATTTCTGTGGGCGAGGCTGAAACACCCGTGACCATCACCGCCAAAACACGTTATCCCTACCAGGAGTCGGTGGAATTTGCGGTTGAACCGACGCAGCCGGTGGCGTTCACTTTCTCGCTGCGCATTCCAGGCTGGTGTCACGGGGCCAGGCTGAGTGTGAACGGGCAAGTTGTGCAAG
>JAEXTI010000342.1 GCA_023406965.1 Chloroflexota bacterium | reverse complement strand
ACGCTTTAGCAAAATGGCCATGCTCGGCCTGGTGGATAGCCTCGAATCGACCATCAAGAGTCTGGAGTGGCGCCCGGCTGGCACCGCCTGGGGCGATTATTACGACAACACCAATTACTCATCTGATTCATTTGAGGCCAAGAAGAAGATAGTTTCCCAATTCTTGGAACAAATCGAACCCGCTTCGGTATGGGACATTGGTGGTAACACCGGCGTTTTCAGCCGGCTGGCCAGCCAGCGTGGCATTCGCACCCTCTCCTTTGATCTGGACCCCGCCGCCATCGAGCAAAACTACCGCCAGGCCCGAGCTGAAAAATCTACTACTCTCACGCCCTTAATCCTGGATTTGACCAACCCTTCCCCCGCCATTGGTTGGGACGGCAAAGAGCGCCAGTCTATTTTTGATCGCGGCCCCGCGGACGCGGTGCTGGCCCTGGCTCTCATCCATCACCTGGCCATTTCAAACAACGTCCCCCTACTCAGGGTGGCTGAGTTCTTCGCCGGGTTGGGCCGCTGGTTGATCATTGAGTTTGTCCCCAAGGAGGACTCCCAGGTGCAGCGCCTGCTCTCCTCTCGCCAGGATATTTTTACCGATTACACTGAAGAAGGCTTCAAAACGACCTTTTTGCACTACTTTGACATCCGTGCCGTTGAGGCGGTAGTTGGCTCTGCTCGTAAGGTTTTCTTGCTTGAAAAACGTGTTGAATGAATATCCAAACCAATCGGCCGCTGCTTCCATTTCATCCCTTTTTGATTAGCCTGTACCCGGCCCTGGCGCTGTTAGCTTTCAATATCAAAGAGATTGAACCCAGTGCCGCTTACCGTGCGCTTCTGGCTTCGTTCCTTCTGGTCGGGGTGATGTTTCTGATTTTTTGGGCAGTCACGCGCAGCAGCGCTCGGGCGGCATTGGTTTCATCGTTGTTTGCAGTTTTGTTTTTCTCTTACGGTCATGTCTATACAGTTTTCAAAGATGTACCTGTTCTGGGAATCGTTTTCGGCAAACAATCCATCTTATCTGTGATTTACTTGCTCCTTTTTGTGGTGGGAGTTTTTCTGATATTTCGCAAGCTCAAAGATACTCGCAGCCTTACGGCAACGATGAACTTCTTTGCGCTGGTGCTGGTAGCTCTGCCGGTCTTCCAGATTGCTTCCTCGCTATTTACTTTTAGCCGCAGCGCAGCCCTGGTGGCGGAAAAAATACCTGTAGAAAATTCGCTCTCGGCCCCTGCTGGTCAACCCCTTCCGGATGTTTACTTCATCATTCTAGATACCTATGCCGGGCAAGGTTTTCTATCTGAAGAATTGCAATTCGATAACTCAGCCTTCATCCGCCAGTTAGAAGACCTGGGATTTGTCGTTATGCGCTGCAGCCAGTCGAATTATGTGCAGACTGAGCTCTCCTTGTCCTCTACCTTGAACCTGGATTACCTCTCAGAAATTGATCCACGCTATGTCGCAGGGTACCAGGACCGCTCTGAACTGCCCGCCCTGATTAAACAATCTCGTGTACGCCGCTCGCTTCAGGAGCTCGGCTATCGCACGCTCTCCTTTGGAACAGGATATAGCTGGAGCGAAATCCGTGATGCCGATATCTTTTATTACCCTGGGAACGACGGGCTGCTCTGGCTGGGGAACCATGCTGGATTGAACCAGTTCGAAGCCATGTTTATCCGTACAACCGGCAGCCTGTTACTTACCACGCTGAAATCTTCTGCCATCAACGATCTGGAGCGGGTGGTGGATCACCCTTATAAGGATCACATTAATATCCAGTTGTTTGTGTTGGACACATTGCAGCGGATACCTGAGGTGGGCGGGCATAAGTTTGTTTTCGCCCATCTGCTAATCCCACACGGACCTTTTGTTTTTGGACCTGACGGGGTGCTGCTGGAAGACCAGATGATTGGCGACAAGGAGCCAGACGGTAGCGATTTGCAGCGCGACACTTTTGTCAAAGGATTTGTGCCGCAGGTGCAATACATCAACGGGCGGATGATACCGATTTTGAAAAGTCTGATCGAAGATTCCGACACCCCGCCCATCATCATTGTGCAGGGCGATCATGGGCCGTTTTCAAACCCCTCCGTCTTGAACGCTTACTACCTGCCTGGCGGCGAGGACATTGGCCTTTATCCCACCATCACCCCTGTCAATTCCTTCCGCTTAATTTTCAACGCCTACTTTGGAACAAATTACGAACTGCTGCCCGATGTCAGCTACTCCTCAACCGATGCCGACCCCTTTGGCGGCGAAATCTTCCCCAACCCTTGTCAGTAATTCGGGTCCATATGGCATTGGCGTTCTGAAACTCACTTCTTGGGCTGTGGCGCGGCTTTGAATTCGGTCCCGAAAGAAATGAATCTACCACGCCAATTCCTGGAGAACCCTGATTTCGCTGCTTGAATTTCCCCTTCCGCCAGAGTACAATCCTCCTCACATTCGGTAACTTTCCCCACTCTTTGTGAGGAAACACCATTCCACGGTAAGGAGCATCGCGTATGACCAGCAGTTCTTTCTACGTTCCGGAGTCGGCGATGGCCATTGTGGCCCACCCGGACGATATCGAGTTTAGCTGCGCGGGAACCATGGCCCGTTGGGCCAAAGCCGGCACGCGCATCAGCTATGTGTTGTGCACCAGCGGCGACGTGGGCATTGACGCGCCGGGCATGACCCGCGCCCGCGCTGCCGAGATCCGCGAGGTCGAAGCGCGCCTCGCCGCCGAAATCGCCGGGGTCGGCGAGATCATCTTCCTGGGCGAGCCGGACGGCCTGCTCACCGCCACCCTCGAACTGCGCAAGAAGCTCGTCCGTGAAATCCGCCGCTTCCGCCCCGAGGTGGTCGTCACCGGCGACCCCACCGTGGTGTGGGCCGGCGCTGATTACATCAACCACCCCGACCACCGCGCGGCGGCCCTGGCAGCCGTGGAGGCGGTCTTCCCGGCGGCGGGCCAGCCCAACCTGTTCGAAGAGATCGAGG
>JAEXTI010000459.1 GCA_023406965.1 Chloroflexota bacterium | reverse complement strand
CCCTTGAAGATGGCGCCATCCTCCACGGGGATGGCTTTGGCGCGCAAACCAGCGCAGTTTTTGAGCTGGTGTTCAATACCAGCATGACCGGCTATCAGGAAATCCTTTCCGACCCTTCTTACCGAGGCCAAGGCGTGCTCTTCACCGCCTCGCACATTGGGAACGTGGGTATCAACCTGGAAGACGACGAATCGCTCCGCCCGCAGGCTTCCGCTGCGCTGGTCCGAGAAGTCAGCCCGGTCATCTCCAACTGGCGCTCGCGCACATCGCTTCAAGATTGGCTAGCCCAGGCCGGTGTGCCGGGTATCAGCGGCATCGACACGCGCTACCTGACCCGCAAACTGCGCGACCAGGGTGTGATGAAAGCAGCCCTCTCGACCAACGGAGAAAGCCCCGCAGCCCTGCTGGAAATGGCCCGCGCCTGGCCTGGCCTGGACGGACGCGATATGGTCGCCGAGGCCACTTGCCCCGAACCCTGGCACTGGAGCGGTGACGCCGGCAGCGTCTGGGTTGAACCGCAACCCGGTGCAGTCAACCAACCGCCCGCCCGCATCGTTCTCTACGACTTCGGCGCCAAGCGCAACATCATCCGCCACCTGGCCGCCTTCGGCTATCAGGTCACGGTCGTTCCCGCCTACACCCCCTGCGCCGAAGTCCTGCGCCTGAACCCCGCCGGTATCCTCCTCTCCAACGGCCCCGGGGATCCCGCCGGGCTGCCCGGCATCGTGAACATTGTCCGCGACCTTCTTGAGACCGGTACGCCCTTATTCGGCATTTGTCTCGGGCATCAGCTCATCGGGCGCGCCTTGGGCGGCAGCACCATGAAGCTCAAGTTCGGCCACCACTCCGGCAACCACCCCGTGCAGGACCTGCGCACGAAAAAAGTGCAGGTCACCTCGCAAAACCACAACTACGCCGTCGCGGTCGAATCCCTGGACCCCGAACAGGTCGAACTGACCCACATCAGTCTCAATGACCGCACCGTCGAGGGGCTGCGCCACAAGCGCCTGCCGGTCTTCAGCGTGCAGTACCACCCCGAAGCCGCCCCTGGCCCCCACGATGCCCACGGCCTGTTCAACGAATTCCACCAACTCATCTGCACGCAGCGCAGCAGGTAACCCCATGCCCAAACGCACCGACATTCACTCCATCCTCATCCCAGGCTCCGGTCCCATCGTTATCGGCCAGGCCGCCGAATTTGACTACTCCGGTACCCAGGCAATCAAGGCCCTGCGCGCGCAAGGCTATCGCATCATCCTCATCAATTCCAACCCCGCCACGGTGATGACCGATCCCGAGCTGGCCGACGCCACCTACATCGAGCCGCTGCTGCCCGAGACCCTGGAAGCCATCATTGCCCAGGAAAAACCCGACGCTATGCTCCCCACCGTGGGCGGACAAACTGGCCTCAACCTGGCCCTGGCCCTCACCGAAAATGGCGTACTGGAAAAGCACAACGTTAAACTCATCGGCGCCACGCTCGACTCCATTCGCATTGCCGAAGACCGCAACCTGTTCCGCGAAACTATGCTCCAGGCCGGGCTGCCCGTTCCCAATGGCGGTCCCGTGCACAACCAGGCCGAAGCGCTCGAGGTGGCTCAGAAAGCCGGTTATCCCTTGCTAGTGCGGGCATCATTCGCCCTGGGCGGCTCGGGCGCTTCCTGGGTCTACCGGCCCGAAGAACTGACCGACGCCGTGGACAAAGCCATCGACGAGTCACCCATTGGCCAGGCCTGGATTGAGGAATCGGTCCTGGGCTGGAAAGAATACGAATTGGAAGTCATGCGTGACTCGGCTGACAATTTCGTTGTCGTGTGTTCCATCGAAAACCTCGACCCCATGGGCGTCCACACCGGCGACAGCATCACCGTGGCCCCCGCCCAAACCCTCACCGACCGCGAGTACCAGGTCCTGCGTGACCTGGCTCGTCGCGTCATGAGCGCCGTAGGCGTGGAAACCGGCGGCGCGAACGTGCAGTTCTGCGTTGACCCCAAAACCGGGCGCGTCTTGATCATCGAGATGAACCCGCGCGTCTCGCGTTCCTCAGCCCTGGCCTCCAAAGCCACCGGCTTCCCCATCGCCAAAATCGCCGCCCTGGTCGCCGCAGGGTACACCCTGGACGAAATCCCCAATGACATCACCGGCCAAACCGTGGCGGCCTTTGAGCCTTCCCTCGATTATGTGGTGGTCAAGATTCCGCGCTGGTCGTTCGAAAAATTCCCCGGCGTCGATAGTACTCTTGGCCCGCAAATGAAATCCGTCGGCGAGGCCATGGCCCTGGGCAGCACCTTCCAGCAAGCTCTGCTCAAAGCCATCCAATCCCTCGAGATCGGCGTGGACGCCCCCGATGGCTCCGGTCCCAGCAAAACCCAGTGGATGGATGCGCCCGGCAGCCTGGATGAAATTGGCCGCCCCACCGCCACGCGCCTGTTTGCCGTCTACCGCGCCTTGCGCTCCGGCTTCAGCGTGGAAGAAGTCGCCGCCCGGACCGGCATGGACCCCTGGTTCCTGGCTCAATTAGGTCAAATTGCGCAAATGGAAGCCGACCTGCGCTCGCAGACTCTCTCCAGCCTGGATGCGTTCACCCTGCGCCGCGCCAAACGCGCCGGTTTCGCCGACAGCCACCTGGCCCGGTTATTCTCCCGCCCTGAATCTCCCGTCAGTTTCTGGGATGTGCGCCGCAAGCGTTTGGATTCGGGGTTGCTGCCCACTTTCCAGCGCGTGGATACCTGCGCGGCCGAGTTCGCCTCGCAGACTCCCTATCTCTATAGCGCATACGAAACCGAAGATGAAGCCGCTCCCGTGGACCGGCGCAAGATCCTCATCCTCGGCGGCGGACCGAACCGCATCGGCCAGGGCATCGAGTTCGACTACTGCTGCTGTCAGGCTGCCTTTGCCCTGGCGGAGCGCGGGTACGAGATCATCATGCTCAATTGCAATCCCGAAACCGTCTCCACCGATTACGACACCTCCGACCGGTTGTACTTCGAACCTATGACCCTCGAGCACGTCCTCAACGTGGTCGACCGCGAGCAGCCCGCCGGGGTCATCCTGCAACTGGGCGGGCAGACGCCCCTCAACCTGGCCGAAGGCCTCGAGCAGGCCGGTGTGCCCATCTTGGGCACCTCGCCCGCCTCCATCCGCCTGGCCGAAGACCGCGAAGAATTCGCCACCCTGCTCGATCAACTTGACATCGCCCGCCCCGATTACGGCATCGCTGACTCTCTGGAAACCGCCCATACCGTGGCACGCCAGATCGGCTACCCCGTCCTGGTGCGGCCTTCCTTTGTCCTGGGCGGGCGCGCCATGGCTGTGGTTGGCGACGATTCACAGTTGGATGGTTTTGTCCAGGCCGCCCTGGATGCCGTCCCCGGCCAACCGCTGCTCATCGACCGCTTCATGGAAGACGCCTTTGAAGTTGACACAGACGCTTTGTCGGATGGCAACGAGGTGGTTGTTGGCGCGATCATGGAACACATCGAAGAAGCCGGTGTGCATTCCGGCGACTCCGCCTGCATCCTTCCGCCCTACAAAGTCAGCGAGTATCACCTCAACATCATCCGCGAGTACACCACCCGCCTGGGGCTGGCCTTGCAGGTCAAGGGCATCCTCAATGTGCAGTTTGCCATCAAGGGCGAAATCGTCTACGTTCTGGAAGTGAACCCCCGTGCCTCGCGTACCGTGCCCTACGCATCCAAAGCCACCGGCCTGCCCCTGGCACGCATCGCCGCCCAGGTCATGTCGGGCATTTCCCTGGCCGAGTTGGGCGTGCTAGAAGAGCCCAAAGTGGACGGTTTCTTCGTCAAAGAAGCCGTACTGCCCTTCAAGAAGCTGCCCAGCGACGTGACCGTCCTCGGCCCCGAAATGCGCTCCACCGGCGAGGTCATGGGCCACGCGGCCCACTTTGGGCACGCCTTCGCCAAATCCCAGCTCGCCGCGGGCAGCGACCTACCCACCAGCGGCGCGGTACTCATCAGCGTCAACGACTTCGACAAAGGCGCTGCCCTCAAAATTGCCCGCGACCTGCACCGCCTGGGCTTCGCCCTCTACGCCACCCACGGCACCGCCGAGTTTTTCCGCCGTGTGGGCCTGCCCGTGCAGGGTGTCAACAAAGTCAGCCAAGGCTCGCCCCATGTCGTCGACCTGATTCACAACCACCAAGTCAACCTGATCTTGAACACGCCCCTCGGCCCCATCACCCACTCCGACGGCGCCCACATCCGCAATGCCGCCACGCGCATGAACGTCCTTCTGCTCACCACCCTCTCCGCCGCCGCGGCAGCGGTCGCCGCCATCCAGGCCTTGCAAAAGAAAGAGCTCAGCTACCGCAGCCTGCAGGTGCATTACGCCAGCCGGTCAAAGAAGTAGCCGGGCCAGTCGCTTCACGCACTCCGCTCTCTTCGTAGCGGCACGGGGTTTGGTCGAAACGATTTTTCGTCCGCCAAACCCCGTGCCGTTCTTTATCTCTGATCGCCTAAAGGCTAAAATTATTCCAACGCCTGATACACCAGGTTTTGGAAATCCACCCGCACCGGCACCGCATCAAAGGGCATGATTTGCACCAGCACAATCCCGATCAATTCCTCCACCGGGTCCACCCAGAAGTGCGTGGTGGCCGCGCCGCTCCAGCCAAACTTGCCCACCGAGCACAATTCCTTCGTCGCGCCCAGGTCGGTAACCACATCCACACCCAACCCGTAGCAGCAATTGGGGATGTTATCTCGCCACACCCCCGCCGGGAGCGCATTGCTGGTCATCAGTTCCACCGTCTTGCGCCCCAAAATTCGC
>JAEXTI010000270.1 GCA_023406965.1 Chloroflexota bacterium | reverse complement strand
CGATGGATGCGCTGGAAAATGCCCTGCCTCAGGGTCTCACCGTGCGCAAGGCCACCCTGGAGGATGTAGAGGCGCTGGCGGTGTTGGAAGCGGAGCACTGGCAGCATTACCCGCAGCCGCCGGTGTTTATGGCTCCACAGCCGCCGGATGGCGCGGAGGAATTCCGCGCGTTTCTGGCGGACCCGGCCAACGCGGTATGGGTGGCCTGGGACAGTGAACGCCCGGCGGGGTATATGCGCTTTCAGGGGCAGAGCGAGGGCGCGGCAGCCATCGTCAACGCGCCGGATAAAACCGCCATCACCGGGGCTTTTGTGCGCCCGGAGTACCGCGGGCGGAAAGCTGCCCCGGCGCTGCTGAACGCAGCCCTGCGCGATTATGCGGTGAAAGGATATAGGCGCTGCTCGGTGGATTTTGAGTCGTTCAACCCTGAAGCGGCGGTGTTCTGGATGAAGTATTTTCAGCCGGTATGCTACTCGCTTATGCGGGTGCCGGAGAGCCTGTTACCTGCGAATGACAGGTAAATTCACAAAATAACCTAACCTTAACCCTCCTACAAGTACGCTTTGTTTGCCGTCAGGATTCGTGACCCACACATCATGAGTTCCAAAGGATAAACCGCTTGGAATGGTAATCCTTACCATGCTTTCGCTAATATATTCGGTGAGTTCGGCTTGAAACCCGTCGATGGAGAATTGGGAGTTTGGGAGGAAATTTCCTCCTTCTACTATCAAGATTGAGCCATCCCATGAGTGTGGATACATTGGTGTAACACTGTAGATAGCCGGAGTAACCCAGGAGCCAAGTGTCACCTCATCCAATAAGAAATTGGGTAAAGATAACTGCCCACTGGACTGCTGGAAGAGGAAGTTAACCTGGATCGATTGGCCTGAATAAGGTGTCAAGTCGATCCAGCTTTGATTCCAAGAATTGGAGAGTGGTTGAGCAAAGCTGGTAATAACCTGATCTGCCTGAATTTGCACTTCCATCCTAGACCCATCTCCGGATGCCGTATATAAGTAGGACAGGGTTGGATGGGTCATTGTGGAGGGCACAGCCACGCTCTGGCTGAGAACGGCATTACTGCTGGTGAGAGGTTTGCTCTCCGTGTAATAAAGGTCATCGGTATCTGCGATGCTCAGATGGAGTTTATTGTCTGAGCCCAGAGTCGCAGCCACGTCTCCTGATACGTTTGCAATAAGCTGAGTGAATAATTCACTACTGCCTGGATAGATGCTATAGGATTTGATAGTTTCATCATATTTCGGTGCAATTAGATGAATCGTTCCATCATTTTCAACCAACATGGAAGCAGAATAATGAGGATTGGGTATTTTATGAGTCTGCAACAAAGGGTATCCTTCTCGACCCTGGTAAATATAATGGTATCCAATGTTGTCTTTCAAATGGGCAATTAGTGTTCCATTAGGACCGATGTGAAGTTCCACCACAACTTTATTGTCTTCCCAGGCCTCTGTCGCAATTGCCCCGCGGTAGGAAAGAAGTGTGCCGTTAGTCTTCAGGGTCGCTAATGTAAAACCAAAATCATCATCTATTAACATGATAAGCGATCCATCTTCTCTCAGCGCCAGCCCCGAACCCTCCCCCCAGGTAGTATTGGAGATTTGTTTATAGATGGGATTCCAGTTTCCGAGCGCAGTGCGCCGGGCGATATAAAATCCATTTTCTAGATTGGTTCCATCAGGACGGTAGTATCCACTAGTTCGATATAAGATATAAACTGTATTTTGTCTGTCAATCACAAGACGTGGATTATGCGAAGAAGGCATCTTATCTACATAGATCCATGAACCGCTTTTGGGTCGAATGTAATAATGAAGCGCTCCTTCGTAATCCTGCATTACAGCATGAACTGTACCGTAAGAATCCACAACAATGGTTGGGGTGGCATTGCCATATTGGGGTGGAAGCATTGCGCCAATTATCGAGGGGGCGCTCCAAACACCTGCCGGAGAACGAGTGATGTAGCGGTTTTTGTTATATGCAATGTGTATGGTTCCGTTTGTTTCTAGAAAAATATCGCTCATCCGGGTTTCACCCGAAAACGGGTTTTCGACCTGTGTATAGCATTCTTCAGATTGGCAATTATTTGAAATCCAGGCTGCAGCTATTCCTGAATGACCAAGCAACTGACTTACTGCGAGTGTCCCGTCAGTGGTCCAATTATTAAGAGGTGATGCGTCTTCAAATCCACCATTGCTGATGATATTGTCGGTTGGGGGAGGATAGAGTGAAAGGTTCCGATCCTGATCAAATTTCAACGAGGTAGGGGGCGGGTTGCCGTAGCCAGCTACGGAAGCATTTACTGAATATGTGCCGGAATTACAAAGATAGGCGTTATATCTACCATACTTATCCACTGCCACGAGTTCATTTGGCGCAGGAGACATTAAGATTTGAGCTTGTGGCAGCGCAACGCCGCGGTTGTCTAATACCTGTCCAGAGAGTATCCAATCTATCAATTTGGTCCATGTGTCACCATCTCCTACGTGTTCCGCTTCCCAGTTTTCCGCACGGTCCGATACGACTGACCGGAAATACGCCACGCCACAGTAATCTCGGTCGTAGAGGGTCGAAGAGGTGGGAAATTTTCCTTCGGAGATGATAGACCATTGGTTGCCCAGATCAGGCAAGCGGATCTCAATTTTGTAGGAATCTAGCCCTGAGGCGCCAACATCACGAGCAGTCCATGCGAGATTCAACCCCGAGTCGTGTGAATGGGCTGGGAGAGGATTCACCTTGCTTATAGGTGGAAGAATGTCCTCAGAGAGGCTGTCGGGTGACATAGCATTCCCGCCAGTAATCATGGGAATTGACGTTGAAGGGTCATTGACATCCAGATAGTGAATGTTTGTCGCGCTTATATAAAGCCTTCCTCCACTTTCAATTAATTCAACATAACTAAACAAAATTTTCGAGCCATTTGATGACCATGTGCCAAACCATGCTTCTTTTTGCGACCACATGATGTCATAAAGTTGAACGAGGTTGCTGCCGTCGATATTTATTAGCCCCAACTCGTTCCAGTAATCTCCGTCTAAATCGGCATCAAAACCAATCCGAGTCCCATCTGGAGACCAATCCAAATTGTTTAAATACTGAATCCCTGCGGAAATTACGTGAGGTGAACTTCCGTCGGAATTCATGATCCAGATGGTCCCGATTGAACCGCTGCCTTGGATCCAGGCGATTTTCTCGCCATCAGGAGACCAGGAAGGCGAGAAATTACTAGCGGCATTCCAGGTTAATTGCTTCACGCCAGACCCATCGCTGTTCATCACGAAAATATTACTGTTGGTCGTGCGGTTGGAGGCAAAGGCGATTTTTGTCCCATCAGGCGACCAGACCGGGTCATATTCATCCCACGGCGCATTTGTAAGGTTGGTGGGTACGCCGCCGGAGAATGGAAAGACAAAAATATCATAATTACCAGTGCGATTTGATTCAAAGGCTACCCGTCTGTGACTTTCATCGATATCAGGATTGCCATCGTAAGCGATGTTAGCGGTCAAATTGTAAACGCCGTCTACATACAGGAGAACCTCATAATTGTCATTCCACCAGGATTGAACCGCGGTGATTTCCCAATCTGCAAACGATTGGGGGGAAACGCCGACTTGCGGTTTATTGAGTTCATCGGCGAGAGAAGATAACTCTGGTTGACTCTCGGGAAGGAATTCGAACTGTTCCCCAGGGCCTGGATCTGGCTTCGGCGGGTAGGGTGGCTCGGACTGAGCAGGCTGGGGATGCATGAGTGAAAAAAGGCCCGTCAGGCAGAACGCTACAAAGGCTACTCTAAAGAAACGCGAATTAAACATAATCCCCTCCATTCATTCGAGTGAAGTGATGAAAAAAATGTATTCCAATGTAATCGCCGGAGAAATAAGAATAAAATTACCCAACCCCCATCCGGTCGGCACCGCTAATGAGAATTATTATATATCAATTCTTGCTGCCATAGATCTTCTCCCACCGTTTTCGCAGAAAATCAATCACCACTCCCTCGGGCAGCAAGCCGTTGAGGGTGTGGAGCAGGCGGTTGAACCAGCCGGGGATGTAGACGGCGCGCCCGCGCAGGGCCTGGTCGAGGGCTGTGCGGACGACGAAGTCGGTGTCGAGGGTGGTGAGCTTGCCCCAAATGCCCTGGGCCGCCGCGCCGTGTCGGGCGCGGGCGGTGGTGGGCATGCCCGCCGGGCAGAGGGCCATCACGTCGGCAAAGTCGCGGGTCTCTTCGCGCAGGGCGCGGGAGAAGTTGAGCAGGAAGCGCTTAGACGCGGCGTAGACGGCCTTATAAGGAATGGGAAAGAAGGCTGCCAGGCTGCTGACGTTGATGAGCAGGAAGCGGCAGGCGGGATCGCGCAGGGGCAGCACGGCGTGGGTGGTATCCACGGTGGCGACGATGTTGAGGTTGAGGATGGTGAGGATTTCCACGCGCGAGCGCTCGGCAAACGCGCCGAGATATTCGATCCCGGCGACGTTGATCAGGCCTTGAAAGCGCAGGCCTTCCTCTTGCAGCGAGCGGTAAAAGGCCAAGCGCGCGGCGGGGTCGGTCAGGTCGCAGGGGCGGTAGCGCATGGGCACGCCCAGTTGGGTCATCCATTCGGCGGGTTGGGCGTGCAGGTCGGTGAGGAAGAGGGGATAGCCGCGGCGAGCGCATTCGCGGGCAAAAGCACTGCCCACGCCGCCCGCAGCGCCGGTGATTAAGAGGTAGGAAGAGGGGGAAGTCATGGAGACAGGTTGGGAGAGCCATACCACCGCCGCATGTGTTGTTGAAGCAGTTCAACGCCGCGGGCGGTGACGGCGGACAACAGTCGGCGCGGGTCGCCGCTCTCCTGGGCCAATTCGGCGGCGGTGATGGGGGGCGAAAAGCTGAGGCGCACCTGGGGATGAAGGCTGTTGGGATGGGCGAGCTGGTGAAGGATTTGCAACACTTCGGCCAGCCGGCGGCGCTCCAACGCCCCGCGTTGAATGCGGGTGAGGGGGTGGTGGGCGAAGCGCCGCTCGATGACCCCACTGGCAATGCCCAGGCAGGTTTGCAGGTCCGGCACTTTGCGCAAGAAAGCCTCGATGCTGGACGACCATTTGCGGATTTCATCGCCCGCGCCGGGCATCACGGCGGGGTCGGGGTCGATGGTGGCGGTGGCAAAGAGCAGCAGCGAGCCGCCGGCGAGCAGGTGGCGGATGCCCTGGCGCAGCGACTCGAGGCGCACGGCTGCGTCGGCGTGCGTGTAGATGAACCAGCGCCCGGCGTTGCGCATGGCGCGATAAAAGGGTACTTCCCAGACGATGATCTTGAGGTCGGTGCGGGGCAGGCAGGAGGCCAGGCAGATGGAGTCATAAGCGCCGGGGTGGTTGGAGACGATCAGTAGCGGCCCCTGGGCGGGCAGGGCTTCGGCGCCCTGGGCCTGCAAGTCGATGTTGAACTCGGGCAGCAGGCTGCGGCTGCCGCCGGGGATGCCGCTGTGGGCAATTTCCTCGTCGGCGGCGGCGAACATGCCTGCAAAACGGCGAGTGGGGCGGGCCACCAGCCCGCCCAGGGCGCGGCGCAACGGGCCGTCTTTTTTTAGCCCGAGCGCGTGGAAAACCTCATCGGTGGTGCGTTTTTGCAGGGCGCTAACCTGTTCGAGAGTAACCATAGTAAAAATTTTATCATACGGGCAAGGGAATCTCCTCACACCCTAAAATGCGGATTTCACCACCGCGCGGGCTGAAGCCCTTGCTCAGTACGCGGAAGCCATTGTTTGGTTGAGCCAAGAGAGTTGTCGCTGCAACTTTCAAAGAATCTCTAAACTACTCAGCCAGAGGCGGAAATGTCCCGAATTTGAGGTGTATGTGAGGTGCGAAGCACCCCACATACACCTCAAATTCGGGAGTTTTCTTCGACCTCTGAGCAATTACAAAATCTCTAAACTGATGGGTGGCGAGTCTATAGATTTGTGTCATAATAATTTAGGAACAAGAGCCAGACGTGCTCACATCGGAGGGGGGCCACTCATCCACTTGATTCACTTGAGGAGGAATGAAAAATATGGCAGTAGATGTAGAACTTGAAGCGCTTCTGCGACCGCGACAGTATCCCATGCCCCCCTACCCGCCAAAAGTCATCACCCTGGCGAACGGCAAGAAGATGGTGGTTCGCCAGGCGGTTCGCGAAGATGTGCCGGCCATCTTGAAGTCGGTCCATCCATGCATGTTCATCCAGCGCGACTTTTACAACATTGTCAGCGCCCGGCTGTATGGCGAACTGCTGGCCTGGTATTACTATCGAGCCAAGAGCCCGTACTGCCTGGTGGGGCAGGTGGACGGCTATTTGGTGGGCATTGTCAACGGGCGAATGGAAAACGAGAAGGTCGGGATGAGCTATCACACCCTGGCCATTGACCGCGGCTTGCGCATTGGCTCGCACCTGTTTGCAGCCAAAATGGAATATCACATCGAATACCTGGGCCAGGAAGAGGTCCTCATTGTGGCCGAAAGCCCCATTGGCCACCGGCGCTGGATGATTGAGTACCCGCTGGAACCGACCACCATCCCGCATGAGCTGGGCGGTGGCGATTCGTGGCGCCTGACGCGCGAGATCTATTTCGCCGCCAAGCCCCGTCTGGTAGTGGGCGACCGCCCGGTGCCTCAGGACTTGATGGACAAGGCCGAGGAAGCGATCCTGTTCGCCGATGACGACACCATCCGCGAGCGCATTGCCGGTCTGAAAGGCAGGTAAAACCATGAGAGACGTTGCGATTATTGGGGCTGGCATGATTCCCTTCGGGCGTCGAGACGAAGACTCC